>JBBIPD010000039.1:0-13836 GCA_037443025.1 Chloroflexota bacterium | reverse complement strand
AAAACAAGTACGTGATGAAGTGCGACGCCCATTGCGCCGGTCCACCCCCACGCGTGTGGGGAAAACTACCAGTCGTAAATCTTCCCAGGCTCGCCCTAAGGTCCACCCCCACGCGTGTGGGGAAAACCCACGTGGCGCTTTGCTCAGTCCACACGCCAGCCGGTCCACCCCCACGCGTGTGGGGAAAACCCTTCCTGAGCCTCCTATTCCGGTATCCTGATCAACTGCAACCCCTCCATCTCCACCACCTCCCGCCCCAGCTCTCCGTACATCCGCATTGCGCAGCGCTGCTCGTTGTTCGTCGTCCATATCTGTAACACGCCCCCCTCCTTGCAGGCTTTGCAACACTTCTCCCAGAGCATGTCCCGCACCAGCGCCGAGACATGCCCCACATACACCCCGGGATGCGGCTCCAGCAGCCAGCGCGTCAACTCCCCCCTGATCCAGTGCGGCGCTTTTTCCATAATCAATACCATCATTTCTCCACCTCCGCCTCGTCATACAGCGCTTCCCACAAGGGCAGGGGGTTCTCCTGCTGCGGGTCTATCCATTCTTCCCCCTCCCTGTCCATCCCCTTCACCTCCAGCAACTCGTCAATATCCGGCAAGATGCGCTCCAGCAGCTTCACCTCGCGAAATTTCTCACGGCACGCCTGACGCACCCGCTTGTCCACCCCCTGGCTGGATTCGGCAACCGTCTGAAACGCTATCGGTATCGTGATTTCCGTCTTGTACAAATCGGCGATATCGTAGACAAACGAAAGCTGCCTGCCGGTATGGATGAACCCAATGGCAGGCGAATAGCCGCCGGAGACGATCGCCGCATGGCAGATGCCGTTCAACAAGGCGTTGGCGGCTGAAAGGGCGCGGTTCACCGGATCGCTGCTGTTCCAACTCTTGAAATCATAACGCCTCCCTTCCCAGGCGACGCCGTAGGTCTGGCTGGCTTCGGCGTAAGCCTTGCGCACCCGCACGCCTTCCAGCCCGCGTATCTGCGGCAGGCTCAGCCCTGGCTCCAGCTCGACATCGAAGCGCTTTTGATACATGCGCCGCACCACCCGAGCGCGGCTCTGCGCATCGCTCGCCAGGGCTGCCTGCTTTAACACATGATACGCCTTGCGCGTCTCGCCCAAACCATGCGCATAGCAGCGCATCCCCTCCTCGCCCACCCATACCACCGAGCAACCGTTCTCAGCCAACACTTTCATCGCCCCATGGGTGATGTTTGTCCCCGGTCCCAGGAGCAAGACGGACAGCGCCGCCGCCGGAACCCGCACCCGCCCGTTCTGGTCAATCAACTGAATGGCGTGGTTATCCCGCTCCACCAGGGCGTGTTCCACATAGACATAGCTCAAGCTATCCCGCAGCTTGGGCAATTCGTGCAGGTCTTTCATGATTTCCTCCCTTTTCCCTGTCCTTTTGGCGACCTGGCGGGCGGGTCTGAGACCTGCCCGCCAGGTCTCACTCATGCCACGGCGCCAAAGAGAGCAGCCCAAAGCCCAATCCTTTCCCGCTGCCAATCCCCTCGTCCACCGCCTGCGCCAGCCGCTGGGGGTCTTCCACCAACAGCATCCCATCGAACACCACGCCCAGGTATTCCAGGCGGTGTCTTTCGGCGTCGCGTCGCAGTTCACCCTGCTGCATCTCCTGACCCGAAGCGCGCGCTTCGAGCAGCTTGCAGCCAGCCTCCGCCAGCTTTCTTTCCAGCCAGCGCAGTTGATCTTCTTCGCGGTATAGCCCAATCCGCTTCTTCGTCTTGACCCCATCTTTCTCAAAGGTGCGCTTTGCGGTGGGATTGGCTCTCAGCCGAAAAGCCAGCCTCTGCCCTTCTTTGAGCATCTGCCTCAGCTCCACCTGCTTCACCGCCGGGTTGGGCGCGCCTTGCAGCAGGCGCTCGTCCCTGAGCAGGTAAGACTTAGCGGGGCTGGTCAGCTTGCTCCAATCTGGCGCAGTTTGAGATTGCACCAGCAAAATCAACTGCCCGGAGCGGGGCGCCCCTTCCAGGCGGAATAAGACCCGCTCGCCAGGCGGCAGTTCATCGGGAAAGGCGCTCATGATCGTGCGGTGCATCTCATAAGGGTTTGCCAGCTCGCTCTGCGCCTGCCGCGAGCGCGGGTTTAAGACCAATCGCGAGAGATACATCAGTGCACCTCCTCTGTTTGCCGGCGAGGCGGGGGCGCATCCAGGAACACTACCTTCACCCGCCGCGCGCCAAAGCGGCGTTCCGCAAACGAAAGGGGCGCATCGGGGCGCGTCAGCCAACCCTGCTCATCCTCGATGACTGCCCGCAGCTTCGCCGCGGGCGGCTTATGCCCAAGATAGGGATAAGCGCGCAAACTCTGTTCCAGGTCGGCGCTTTCCATCAACCCATCTTCCAGCCAGACCGGTTCGGAGGGGACAAAGGCTTTGCGCCCCAGATAAAGCTGCCAGACCGGTCTCTGGAGCGCCGCCTGGATTTGTTCCAGTAACTCCACCTCGCCCTGCAAGCCCACCAAAAAACGCGCGTCTGCCAGGTAATAGCGGCGGGAGACATCGGTCTCCTTGACTCCGCCCCCCGCTTTGAAGATGTTCCTGGCGGTGTGGTAGTCCATTTCCAGCCTCCCTTCCTGGTCCACCCGCACCCCCATCCTCAGCCGGTTGAGATCGTCCAGCGGTTCATCCCGTCCCCGTCCTAAAGCGGCGCAAATTAACCCAATCACCCCGCTTTTAGACGGCTCCAAGCCGGTATCGCGCACGGCAAAGCGGCTTTGCACCCCCCAGGACTGCATCGGTCCGCACAGTCTGATCAGCAAGGTACCCATGCCTCAGCCCTCCGGGATTGATTGAAGAGCCGCAGCCACCCATTGCTCCATATTCTCCACCTTCGAGCCAGCCAGGTTGGGGAAATACGCTTCCTCCACCAGGGAGATGACCGCGGTGCTGGCTTTGCCGTTGCCGTAAAGCGCGTTTAACTGACCCCAGTAGCGGTCCAGCGCGGCGACTGAGTTGCGAATCAGCCCTTCCCGCCCCGGCGAGACCGGGTTCTCGAAAGCGTTTGCCAGAGACCAGCACATCCCATCCTGGCGGGCAACCGCCAGGGCAAAACTGGGGGGATTCTGGGCAGCAAAGCTGTTTTGTTTGCCGCTTGGCACTGCCAGCAGGCTCGCCCGCAAAAAGCCTTCTACGGTGCGCTTTGCCAGCGCCGCGTCCCCGTCCAGGTTCTTCACCAATTGACCCCAATCCAGGCAGGCGTAACGGTAGAAGCAGGCGCTATTGAAACCGGTGACGCCCATCATCCCCGCTCCGGTCTCTTCATCGCTGCTCAAATCGTCCACCGCGGTGAAAAAATCTATCTCCATCGTCGCCCGGTGGGTGGAGATGGCATGGGCGACCTGGCAGGCTGCGTCCAGGTTCAGCTCGGGTTTCTCCGCCAGCATCCTGCCGAAGAGGGCAATATCCGGCGCGCCGGTGCGATCTCTGGTTTGCCTGACGACATTTTTCACCAGGTTATCCAGGGCGGCGTTTTTCTCCCTTCCGTTCAGAACGTCCTCCCAGTTTTCCAGCAACGCCTTGCAGATGGTCTCGATTTCCCCCGGGCTCAGGTAGAGCAATACGCTGGTATGGCCCTTGTCCATCTTGCTGTAGCTCGTCGCAAAGGCTTCTGCCGCCTGTTGCGCCTGGGTTTCGTCCTTTCCGGCTTCGATCAACTTCTGTTTCAGCAGGCGGGTCATCCAGCGCGTCCGCTTGCCCGTTTCCACCTGGGTGCTCTCGCTGAAGACTGGGTGCAGGCGGATGGCGCGTTTAATGCACTGCGAAGAGATGCGCGCCCGCCTCACCCCGCCAAATTCGCAGTCTTTGGGGTTGTTGGTGTCATCCCGGTTCAGGTTCGCCGGGGCAAAATTTTGAATGATATGCAGTTCGATGAACATTTCAGCCTCCTTCAAAAGTATGGTCGTTTCAAGGGTTGACGTCAATCTTGGCTTGGGCTGCGCCAGCCTCGCCCGCCTGCCTGCCTGACCAAAAGGCGCGCGCCCACTGGCGCTGGACGTATCTATCGGGATGATCCCACCCCAACAGGTCCTTCAATAGCTGGCTCCAGTTAATCGGGATCTCCTCTTTCGATTTCAAAAAACTGACCGCCTGGCGCAGATAATAGGGGAGGTCTTCGGGGTGCGCCGCCAGCAGGGCGCTGAAGCGCCGTTCCAGGGCGTCGTCGTTGCCCTGTGGGTCGCGGCACCGCGCCAGGTGGCTGCCCATGTTCCCTTCGGCGCAGTTCTTGGGGTGGTACGCCAGCAAAGACGCCACCAAGAAATACGCCTGCTCTTGCTCCCGGCTGGCGTTCTCGGGCAGCCAGGGCAGCACATAGCGGAACATCTCCGGTGCCTGCCCCGGGGGTTTTCCCAAGCCGCGCCGCAGGCTTGCCAGCGCCCCTCGCTTCTCCCCCTCGCTGAGAGAGAGCAAGTAATCCACAAATGGATGGGTCTTCTGTTCTCCTTCGCTCATTTGTATTCCTCCTGTTCACGACTGGTTTTGAAATATCTGTCTCAGACCATAGGCAAGCATCCCTCCTGCCCGCACGCCGGCTTTCAGGGCTGAGGCGCTTTGCCCTGCCAATTCTTGCGCCCCTTCCAACGCCCCCCAGGCAGCCTGCTCCACCGCGGCGCGCCACTCATCCAGGGCGCCCATCTCCTCCGCAGCCAAACCGTCCACCAGCCTCAAGAAAGAGGCTTCCAAATCGCGCCAATACTGGTGTTCCACCCTCCAATGCCTTGCCAATGCCTGAGCTTCGTCGCGGGTGATTCGGTCTATCTGCTGCCAATTCAAACCGTCTGCTTTGGGTGAAATCACCAGCAGAGCCAGCCTCTCCGCCCCCTGGCGCAAACTGCGGCTGGCTGCCTCCGCCCATTCCAGGGCGATTCCCAACTGCTCCACCAGCGCCTCGTCCTCCAGGAATTTGAGCGGCAGCGGCAGGTGCTCCTCCCTGAAGAACTCTACTTTTGCCTGGTCGTTCGCCATTCCCAGCGCCATGAGACGATAGCGCTGGCGGGGATCCAGGCACCCCGCATCCACCAGCTCGTCCACCCAGAGCAGGCTGAGCGGCGGACGATATCTATCCGGCATATTCAGTTGGAGCAAAGCCCGGCTGTCCCGCCACAGCGCCCGCTCCTCGTTGAAGCGCAACGGCAATGCGCCGCGTTGCTCGTCTTTGCGGTAGTGTTTCATGGGATCCAACACAGAACTATCCAGGCGCAAGGCAGGGGCGACGGTGATTTCTCGCACCACGGTCTTCCCTTCTTCGTCCCAACCGGGTAGGAGCAATATCCGCCGGTTCTGCCAGGTCAGATAATCCAGATAGCCGCGCGGGGTTGTCCGCTGCGGCTGGAAGGGGTCTTCCATCTCCCAGCAGGGTCGGTCCTCAGCCGAGCCAGGCAAAGGCTGTTCTTCGGTGTAAAGCATCAGGTTGAGCAGCAAGGTCTCGAAGAGGGTATCCCCCTCCACCAGGAAGAGGACGCCCCGCGTACAGGGCGCATCGGTGAATTTTTGCTCCAACCCGCTCAACCCCGCCAGCCCGAACGCCTGCGCCGCCAGCAACACCCGCGCCGCCTTGCCCGCCCCAATTTCCGCCCCTTCCGCTTCGGTATGGTGGTCGAACCAGGCGGCGTTATTTCCCGACGCCATCTCCGGCATCAGGTTGATCACCGATTTCGGCTTCACCCGATCATCTGCCGCCTGGAAGAAAGGGCGCTTCTCGTCGAACAGATCGAACCGCCCCCGCCAGCGCTCCAGGTAATCGTTCAACGCCCGCATCTCGAATTTGCCCGCCTGCTTCAGGTTTAGCCATTCTTCTCGCGTCTTGGGACCGAAGACGCGGTGCAGAATCGCCAGCAACAGGCGGTAGATTGCCCCGCTTTCCAACGGCGTGTCTCCCTGGACGCCTCGCAGTTGATGCGCCTGCTCAAACACCGCCCGCAGCCCCTGTTCCCGGCTGGCTCCATCGGAAGAGATGCAGCCTATCCAGGGTTTGTCAATCAGGTTAAATGTATGGCTCATTCCGCCTCCTTAAGAATATGTACCCCGCTCTCGCGGTTGATTTTGAGGAGATACCCTGTCCCCTCGCAACGATATACCCCATCTGAGAAAACAACCGGCAGGTGATGTTTCAGCGCCGCAAGTCTTTTCCAGCCCTTCGGCGCTTCCCTGTCTCTGAAATATTCGACGATCCCCCGATGATGAATGCTCACCGAACGTTTCAGCAGTTCTTCGATTGTCTCGCCCTTCGGCGCCTGCTCCAGGCGAATCGCCTCGCCCCCGCCGTCCGGCTCCAGGTAAATCTCCTCCCCCACCCTGTGCAGGCAGATTATTTCGACCCCGGGTTCAACCAGGCGGGTCATCGCCTGAAATGCCTGGTGTATCGCCGGGTTATCTTCTTCCAAACCCAGGTTCATACTCTCCAGGAGTCTTTCGTCCAAGGGCGACCCTACCAGTTTATTCCGAGCCAGGTTGATCTCACGCTCGCGGTCGCGTACCATCTTATCCCAGGCTTCCTTCAAACCTCCTTCCAGAGCGCCAGGCTCGCCGTACACTTCTTCGATAATATTTCGGGTCTCTGTTATCGGGCGTATCTCCTTTCTTGATTTTAAGCACATCCAGGATTTTGTCAGGATATACTTCTCATAAATGAAAGCATCTGCCCCAAACGTTGGAAAGCCAGCCTCTAATGTGGGCGAGGCAATCACCAGGGAGAGTTCTCTCAGGGGTCTGGGGCGCAGGGCATCGTTTTGGCGGTGACGGTGTAGCCGCCCCGCTCTCTGTAATATCAGGTCTGCCGGCGCCATGTCGCTGATGATCAAATCGAAATCCAGGTCCAGGCTCTGCTCAATCACCTGAGTCGCCACCACCACTGCTTTTTGCGGGCGCTCCCCCTGCGGGCTGAACATCTCCAGCACTCGTTTCTCGATTGCCTCCCGCCAGGCAAACGGAAAGCGGGCGTGGAACAGAAGCAAATTTTGGGGGTCTAATAGTTGCGCATCTCGTATCGCCTGGTAAATCTCCTGGGCGCGATCCACCCTGTTGCAGATAACCGCCGCGCACCCCCCTTCGCCGAGTTTCTCCTTCAGGCAACCCAGGATATTTTCAGCTTGGTTCCCAATCCACTCCAGCCTGAATGGCTTTTCCTCCGGCGCCGGGAGTGGGATGGTCTCAACGATAGTTTTGTCCACCACGGTCAGGCGCGGAAAATCCGCCTCTTCCAACTCGATATCTTTCACCCCCAGGTAAGCGCAAACCATCTGTTTGCGCGTGGTCGCCGGAAGGGTCGCGGTAAGGATAATCACCGATGCCCCAATCACCCGCAACCAGGCGAGCAACCTGAAAAAAAGGACCGACATGTAAGTGTCGTAGGCGTGCACCTCATCGAACACGACCACCTTGCCCCCCAGCCCAAACAGGCGCACAAAGAAATGCCTGGTCTGCAAGACGCTCATCAAAGACTGATCCACCGTTCCCACCCCAAACGGCGCTAACAGGCTGCGCTTGCGCGGTAGAAACCAACCCATTGCCGCGACTTGCCCCTGGCTTTTATCCCGCTCATCGTCGGCGATGGACTGCATCTCCAACGCTTGCATCTCCCGGTTGAAGCGCGCCTGTCCATTAATCAGATGGACATTCACCAGTTCCGACGGATATCTTTGCCTCAGATAACGGACAACCCGGCTGAACATCTGGTTGCTGGTTGCCTGGGTCGGCATGGCGATGTATAAACCTCGTCCTCCCCAGCCTTGCAGCCATATGTCTGCCATATATAGAGCGGCTTCTGTCTTGCCGATGCCGGTTGGAGCTTCCAGAATCAGCATCGCCGGGGGCTGCGCTTTTTGCGAGCCTGCAATCGCTGCCTTTTGCAACGGGCGCGGGCTGAAATTGAAAGCAGTATCGAAGCGAATCGTTTCTCCCTTTGGAGTCCAACCCATCCAGCCCAGCTCGTGCAGCGCTTGCTCTGCCTGCCTGAGAGCCATTTCGGCGTATTGGCTGGCGGGTATATCGTTGCGGCGATAGGGGAAGAAATTGCTCATGGACCCAATCCAGTCTGCAACAGATACCAAACCAGACACCAGGGTCAACAACGAGTTCTTTCGCTCTATCTCATCCGGCAAGGATATCCTGCGCGGCGGGGATAAGATAGCTTCAAGCTCCCTGGTCAGGTTCTGACGTGCAGCCTCCCAACTCTCGCCGCCTTTATCTGAGCGTCCCAAAGCTGGTGTAAGCACCTGGCTTGCGCTGACCCATATCCCATGATGCCCCCCCAACACTCTGGCGATATTCTTTGCGCTTTCGGGGGTTACGCCAAATTCGCTCTTTAAATAACCTTCCAGCCACCAGGCGGAGACGGCTCCATGTGGGGCAGGGGTCCTCCCAGGGCGTTCGTCAAACCCAAAACCCGCCCTCTTCAGCTCGGGAATTCCTGCAGGGTATTTTTTCTGAAAACCCGGGCTGGCTTTCCCTATATCGTGCAACCCGGCTAAGAAAGCCAGCGTTATCCGGCACTCTGTTTGGGAGAGGGCGAACCCCTGCGCCAGCTCTTTCTGCAATGCTCCTGTCAGCGCGGCGTCCCAAAGATACAGTGCAACGCTCGCCACGTCCAGCATGTGATAGACAAGTGGGTGAAATTCTCCCTCTATCTCCCCCGTTTTAGCCCATAATTGATAGTGATTTGGTATGCTCATCGAAATCGACTCCGGCATCTTTCCGAATACTCCCCAATCATCACCGTCTTTCTCACCTATAATAGCACATCCTGCCAGGCAGTCACAATATTCCGCTCCATGGGCGTTTGTCGCCTCAGAGGGGGCGAGTTCCAGAACAAAATCTGCCTCCAAACATGGTTGCGTGAGCCGGGACACATCCTCAACCCCTCACCCGCCCTAAAAACGCTTTCACACCACCCGCTTTACCTCAAATCCCCTTCCACCCAACCTTAAAATATCCCAATCGCGATTGACACGCGGTATAATCGCGTGTAAACTTTAACAGGGTGGTATTTTTACCCTGAATGGTCTTTGAAATTGATACCGGAGAGATAAAAGAGACTTCTCATGGTGACTCTACGCGACCCGCAACGCCGCATCATCCTGCGAGAGCTGGGCTTCTCCGAAGAACCCTTCTCCCGCTCGGCTGACCCGCGGTTCCTCTACCTTTCCGCCCAGCACGGCGATGTGCTCGACCGCATTCAGGAGGTCATCGAAGAGCGCCGCGGTCTAGCCGTCGTCGAGGGCGGGTTCGGGGTGGGCAAAAGCACCATTGCCCGCCGCCTGGAATCCATCTACCGCGCCTACCCCGAAGACTTCACCGTGGTCTTCGTCCATACCGCCGCCTACGAATCGGAATACGCCGCCCTGCTCGACGTGTGCTACGCCCTCAACCTCGACCGGCGCAAGGGGATGACCATGCAGTGGCGCGAGTTCGAGAGCTTCCTGGTGGACCAGAAAGAGCAGTCCCGCAACGTGGTGGTCATCCTGGACGACGCCCAACTCATGCAGCCCGACGCCCTCTCCCTGGTGCACCACATCTACAACTTCGACATCTCCCAGAAGCTGGCGCAGGTGATTCTCTTCGGGCAGCCCGAACTGCAGCGCATCTTCAACCAGCGCCCGGAGGTGCTCAGCCGGGTGGACGCCTGGTTCCGCCTCAACCCCCTCTCCCTCGAAGACACCCTGGAGCTGATTCGCTTCCGCTGCGCCGTCGCCGGGCGCAAAGACCCCCTGCTCACCCAGAGCGCCTTCCTGGAAGTGTGGAAAGCCACCCGCGGCATCCCCCGCGAAATCGTCGCCGTCTGCTCCAAGGTCATCTACGAGATGGGCAAACAGGGCAAATCCGTCGCCGATAACGCCGTGGTGCACGCCGCTTTGCTCGATTCGCAGCCGCCGCGCGCCGAGGGGATCGAACTCTCATGAACGCCTTGCAATATCTATTGAGCGATTCAATCCAATTTCCATTAAAAGTTATCCACAGGCTTAACCCGCCATATATGGGGGTTAAGCAAAATTTTAACCCCATGTATACGGGTATCGCTATTTTTATGGACATAAAAATAATGGATTTTTATGGCTAAGAAAATCAGAGACGCCGGAGAAAGCGATAAGACCGATATCTACCCCTGGCTGCGACTGTTGGAGTTGGAGGTGCAGCCCCCGGCGCACCCCGCCCCGCGCCGCGGCAAGGGTCGCCCGCCCAACCCCTTCCCGCGTCAGCCGGTGCATGTCACCCTGACCGAAGACGAGCTGGCTACCCTGGACGAGCTGGCGCACAGCCTCTCGGCGCACTTCGGCAACCGCCTCCATCGCGGGCATGTCATCGCCTTCCTCGCTTTCTACCTGCGCAGCCGCCTGCAGCGCGAGGGCAAGGTGCGCCTGCCTCAGGACATCGCCTCCCTCAGCGACCTGGCGCGCTATCTCGATCAGCAAAAAGATTAATCTAAGTACCTGGAGTTAGAACGAATGTTCTGGTAAAATAGGGCTAAAAACGCTGTTCAAAACCGGGGGGCGCTCTGCCCTTTGCGGCGCATCCTCCAAACAGCAAACCAGCCCGGCGCGGGCAACGCGGGCTGGGGCATCGTGGGACAGACATCCTCACACAAGCCTGTCCCAAGGAACGGTTGACTTGATTATTGTAACACGCTTTATCCCCTCAGGCAACCCTCTCTCCCCGTTGGGGGAGAGACAGCAGGCGCTTCCCCCCTCCGTCCAAGCCGTCCCCCTTGCCCCGCCCGCCGCTCCATCGGCTTCGTCTGGATTTATTTTCGTAAGGGGTCTCCGGTTTCAATGGACGTGAAACTCTCCCAAAAAGTCGCTCATACCCTCACCGGCTTCACCAGCCTCAGCCAGGAGGAGAAACGCCAGTTCTACTGGGCTTTGCAAAATCCCAACCGCGCCGGGCTGGAACAACCCCCGCCGGAACCCGCCGACCCCTGGCAGGTGTTCACCCTGCACGACGCCTACCAGGAACGCCCGCCGGTGGAGTACATCGCCGGCAAATTGTTCGCCAAACCCTCCCTCAATATCGTCTACGGCGCCCCCGGCACGATGAAAAGCCTGCTCCTTGCCGACCTGGCGGTGTCCGTCGCCGCCGGAGTGGAGTGGCTGCCCCCCGCCTCCTGGATCAACGGCAACCTCGCCCGCGGCATCCCCACCCGCCAATGCCCCGTGATGTGGCTGGACTTCGACACCGGGCGCCGCCGCACCCACGACCGCTTCGCCGCCCTGGCGCGCGCCCGCGACCTGCCCCCAGACATCCCTCTCTTCTACTACTCCATGCCCTCCCCCTGGCTGGACGGCAGCAACAAGGCTTCGGTGGGCGATCTCATCCTGCGCATGCTCGACCGCAACATCGGCTTCCTGGTGGTGGACAACCTGGGCGTGGTCAGCGGCGACGCCGACGAGAACTCAGGCGAGATGGCGCATGTCATGTCCGAATTCCGCCAGCTTGGCGAGGAGACCCAGGCTAGCGTCTCCATGATTCACCACCAGCGCAAAAGCACCGGCATCGCCAGCCGCGCCGGCGACTCCCTGCGCGGTCACTCCAGCATCGAGGCAGCCATTGACCTGGGCTTGCTCGTCCTGCGCGAGGAGCTGTCCGACATCGTCTCGGTCAAAGCCACCAAGGTGCGCGGCGACGATGTGCTGCCCTTCTCGGCGGTCTTCACCTTCGAACACGACCGCCACGGCGAGCTGTACAAAGCGCGCTTCTTCGGCGTCGCCACCGAGGACTACCGTAGCGGCGCCGCCATCGAGCGCGAGATTCTCCAGGCGTTGGACGGCGCCAGCCTGAACAAAACCGAGCTGACCCGGTCGGTCAAAGAGACCCTGAGCGATGTGGGCATCAACCGCATCCGGGATATGATCGACCGCCTGGCAGCCTCCGGCAAACTAAACGTCTCCACCGGCAAAAACAACACCGAGAAGGTCTATTCCCGCGCTTGACCCCACTGGCTCAGGAGACTTTTGGTATGTCGGAGTTTGAAAACAGCCAGCCGCCGCTTCCCTCGCCGAAATTGACGGCTCAAAGAATCTTCCGCCGTCCGGCGACTTGCCTCACTTACACCCACTTACAGCCCACCCGTAACCGTGAGCGCCGCATAACGAACCCGATGCAGCTCATCGCCGCCGTCCCCAATATCGCCCAACAAACCTGCCCGCCTGCCGGAAAACCATCGAACAATGTGGAACAACCGCCTATGCTCTTCCAGTCCCACTTACAACGCTTACACCGCCCGCCAGCCCAAATCGCAACGCTCGATACGCCTTCCACTTTCGAGCGGAGCACCACTTACGCCCCTCACGGCTCTCCTAACCCATTTATCCCCCGCCAAACCGCGCTTCATCTCCCATTCAAGGCAAATAATGACCCTGTTAACGCCCTTTTCGCCCCATTTCTCATTAAAACCCGCTCCCATTTACGCTTTTACGGTCACTTACAGCCACTTACAACTCACCCCCCAAAGCCACGTACGCACTTACCCCCCACTTTAAGGGGGTAAGTGCGCGCGGGGTGGGGAGGGAAAAGAAAAACCTATGATTGACGTGCAGTCCTTGAAAAAGCAGGTAAATTTGCTCGAGCTGGCGGGCAGGGACACCGCCTTGCGCCGGGTGGCATCCAGCGGCGGGGGCGAGTGGGCGGGTCCGTGTCCCTTTTGCGGCGGGCGGGATCGCTTCCGCGTCCAGCCGTACCATCCGGGCGGGGGGAGGTGGCTGTGCCGGGGCTGCACCCAGGGCGTCTGGCAGGATGTGATAGATTACGGGCGGCGGCTGTACCCCGGGCTGAGCTTTGGCGAGGTTTGCCGGCTTCTGGCGGGTGGGGTAGGGATTAATGCGCATAGTCAATCTGTTTCGTATAGCCATAAAGCCCTCCTGAGCAAGCGCGCCCCAGATTTTCGGACTCAATCCTCGCCCGATCTCGGAGCGCAGGCGCCATGGCAAAACGCCGCCCTACGGGCGATAGAGATATGCGAGGGGCTGCTCTGGCGCAGGGAGGGGCAGACTGCCCTGGACTATCTGCGCCGGCGTGGTCTGGACGATGAGACCCTGCGTTACTGGCGGCTGGGTTATTCCTCCGGCTTTACCCTCCCCTTCTCACCCGAAGGGGAGGGGGGGGAGGGGAGCGGGGGGCTTTATCTCCCTCGCGGGGTGCTTATCCCCTGCCTGGCGTTGGACGAGGTCTGGTATCTCAAGATCGCCCTGCTGCCCGGCGAGCGGGTGAAGTGCCAGGGCTGCCGCCAGCCTGTCCCGGCACGCCAGCCCTGCCCACAGTGCGGGACGATTAACAAGTACCGTGGGGTGAAGGGCAACCGCGCCAACGCCATCTTCGGCGCGGATGAGCTGCGTGGGGCGGACCTGGCGCTCTTTGTGGAGGGCGAATTCGATGCGATGATCGCCTGGCAGGAGCTGAACGACGTCATCGCCGTCTGCACCCTGGGCGGCGCCGGCAACCGCCCCGATTTCGCAGTTTGGGGCGCTTCTCTCCTGCCCCTGGAGCATGTCCTGGCGCTGTACGACGCCGACCGCGCCGGGCAAGCCGGCTTGCAGGCGTTGCAGGAGCTGAGCGAGCGGGTTCTGCCGGTCCACCTGCCCCCCGGTGCCAAGGACGTCAACGACTACCACCTGGCGGGCGGCGACCTGTGGCTGTGGCTCAAAGCCGAGCTGACCCGCCTGGGCTTGCTGGAGGAGACCTGACACCATATATCGCACCGCAAAGGCGCAGAGAGCGCGGAGTTTAAAGAACTTCCCTCACCCCGGCTGCAAAGAGCGCAGCCTTTCCCTGGAGTTTGGCACTTTTCGCCGAGCCAGCTTGAGGGTGACGGAGGAGGGAG
>JBBIPD010000038.1:0-13955 GCA_037443025.1 Chloroflexota bacterium | reverse complement strand
AGCGCAGCTACACCCTGGGCGTGGTCACCGCCGGTTTGAAGTACATCGGTCCCTCGCGCACCCTGAGCGGCATCACCCGCGCCGCGGAGCGCCTGGGGTACTCCCTCTTGCTGAACGAACTGCCTCACTTCGACACCAACAACATCCTGCCAATCTTCCAGGGGCTGATCTCGCGCCATGTGGACGGGGTCATCTGGGCTGTGCCTGAAGTGGGGGAGAACCGCAACTGGGTGGACGAGCTCTCTCTGGATTTGGACATCCCCATCGTCTTCCTGACGATGAAGCCCCGCCCGAACATCCCGGTCGTTTCCATCAACAACTACCTCGGCGCCCAGATGGCTGTATCCCACCTGCTGGAGCAGGGCTACCAGCGCATCGGGCATATCTCGGGTCCGCTGGACTGGTGGGAAGCCCGCGAGCGGATGGCTGCCTGGAGAGACGTTTTGGAGCAGTCGAACCACACAGTCCGCGACGAGCATTGGGTGGAGGGCAACTGGTCCTCCGCGAGCGGCGCCCAGGCGATTGAAAAACTCTTCGAGCAGTACCCCGAAATGGACGCCGTTTTCGCCGCCAACGACCAGATGGCATTGAGCGTCATGCAGTACGCCTGCCAGCGAAACATCAACATCCCCCTCGAGCTTGGCGTGGTCGGTTTTGACGACATCGCCGAATCCGCCTATTTCTCGCCGCCTCTGACCACCGTCTATCAAGATCAGTTCAACCTCGGCGAGGTCGCCGTGGAGAAGATCATCAAGATCATCGAGGCGTATCGCAACCAGGAGGAGCCGATCATCCCTGAATCTGTTCTATTAGCGCCCTCGTTGACGGTTCGCAAGAGTTCTTTGAAAAGGGGAGCAAAAGGAGGTGAATTTGGGAAAGAAAAGTAAAGATTAAAGGCAAGCGCCTGCCAAGCGATTGGACATCTCCGGGCAGACGCTCCCTGGTGAGCGACAAAGGCATTGAGCTCCAATGACTCTGTCGCGCGGTCGGATTATATCCTAATCTCTTAGAAATCTGGTCAAATGCAACCAACTATTCCAAAAGGAGAGAAGATCATGTTCAGGCTCAAGAGTCTGGTTTATCTTTTCATCGTTGCCGCGATGATTTTGGCTGGCTGTCAAACCGCGGCGCCGACGCAACCCGCCGCGCCCGCCCAACACCAGGCGACGGAAGCGCCCGCCGCCCTGTCCGAATGGGCTCTTGACTGCGCCCCCAACTGCAAGTATTCCGATCTGGTTGTGGGCTTCCTCCAGACCGGCTCTGAGGGCGGATGGCGGGCGGCGAATACCGCTTCCTTCAAAGAGACCGCAGAGCAATTGGGAATTAAACTGAAGTTCTACGACTCGCAGAACGACCTCGCCAAGCAGGTCGCCGGCTTTCACCAGTTCAACCAGGACCCCGAGGTGAACGTGATTGTCCTGGCTGCCCTGGAGACCACCGGCTGGGAGGAGGTTCTCAAAGAAGCCAAGGCGGCGGGCAAGGTCGTGGTCATCGAAGACCGCCGGATTGACGCCCCGGAGACCATGTACGCCACCTACATCGGCTCCGACTTTGCCGAGGAAGGGCGCAAAGCCGCGGAGGAGATGTGCAAGCTGCTGGAGGGCATGGAGAAAAAGAACGTCTGGGAGCTGGTGGGCAATGTGGGCTCCTCCGCCGCCAAGGACCGCGGGCAGGGCTTCCGCGAGAAGATGGGCGAGTGCGGCATCACCATCACCAAGAGCCAGACCGGCAACTGGAGCGCCACCGAGGGCAAGCAGGTGACCGAGGCATGGCTGAAGGAGACCAAAGACGTCCAGGGCATCTTCGCCCAGAACGATGAGATGGGCTTCGGCGCCATCGAGGCGCTCAAAGAAGCCGGCTTGAAGCCCGGCGTGGATGTCAAGGTTCTCTCGGTGGACGCCACCGGCAACGCCTTCAAGGCGATGCTCGAGGGCGATTTGAGCGTGACCGTGGAGTGCAACCCCTTGCTGGCGCCCCAGGTGTATGAGGCGGCTCTCAAAGCCGCCAACGGTATCGAGCTGCCCAAATGGGTGCCCTCTCAAGAAGGCGTGTTCCGCGCCGATGACCCGAACCTGGAAGAAATCGCGGCTGGTCGCACCTACTAAATCTTTGATGCAGAACTGCCGGGCGGCGCTCGAACCCCGCCGCCCGGGCGCTCCCGATACGCGCCAATGGGAAGCGGCGGAGACGCCGCTTCCCAAAAGCAATCGCCCGTTTTCCCTGTGAGGTAGGCAAACATGTCTGAAGCGGATGGATACCTGCTTTCGATGGTCGGCATCAGCAAAGCCTTCCCCGGCGTTCAGGCGCTGGATAAGGTGGACTTTAACCTGAAGAGGGGCGAAATCCACTGCCTGATGGGGGAAAATGGCGCCGGAAAATCCACCCTGATCAAAGTCCTCACCGGGGTGGACCGCCCCGATTCGGGCAAGATTTTCCTGGAGGGGAAAGAGGTCCACGTCAGATCCCCCCAGCATGCCCAGGCATTGGGCATCAGCACCGTCTATCAGGAAATCAACTTGTGTATGAATTTGAGCGTCGCCGGAAACATCCTCCTCGGTCGAGAGCCTCACAACCGCGCCGGCGGGATTGACCTGGCGAAGATGAACGCCGAGGCGTCGGAGCTGCTCAGGCGTCTCCTGGGGGTTGATATCGAGGTCACCCAGCCGCTGCATACCTTTACTGTGGCGATTCAGCAGATGGTGGCAATTGCCCGCGCCCTCCACATCGCCTCCGCCAAAATCCTGATTCTGGATGAGCCGACCTCCTCTCTGGACGCAGTCGAAACCCAGCAATTATTCATGGTCATGAGAAAACTCAGAGAGCAGGGGGTGGGCATTATTTTCATCACCCACTTCATCGGACAGGTGTATGAGGTCTCGGACAGAATCAGCGTCCTGCGCAATGGTCGGCTGGTGGGCACTTTCGATTCCGCCTCCCTCTCCCGCCTGGAGCTCATCTCCAAAATGATCGGTCGCAGCCTGGATGAGCTGGACGAGATGAGCAAGGTCAAGCTGGAAAGCAGAAAATTCATCGAGAGCGAGCCGATTCTGGAGGCAAAAGGGCTGACCCGCCTCAACGCCATCCACGACTTTGATATCGAGATGCACACCGGCGAGGTGGTCGGTCTGGCGGGGCTGCTCGGCTCCGGGCGGACGGAGACCGCGGGGCTGCTGTTCGGCAGCGAAAGACCGGACAGCGGCGCCGTGGTCGTCAACGGCGAGGTGGTGCAGGATTACACCCCGCTGGGTTCGATCAAGCGCGGCGTGGCGTTGTGTCCCGAAGACCGTAAAGCCGCCGGCATCGTGGACGATCTGACGGTGAGGGAGAACATCGTCCTGGCGATTCAGGCGAACAACGGCTGGTTCAAGTATCTCACCCCGCAGGAGCAGTACGCAATCGCCGACCGGTACATCGAACTGTTGAACATCGTCACCCCCTCGCCGGATCAACCGGTCAGGAACCTGAGCGGCGGCAACCAGCAGAAGGTCATCCTGGCGCGGTGGCTGGCGACCAACCCCAAAATCCTGATTCTGGACGAGCCAACGCGGGGGATTGATGTGGGCACCAAGGCGGAGATTCAAAAGCTGGTTCTATCCCTGGCTGAGGAAGGCAAGGCGTGCCTGTTCATTTCTTCCGAGCTGGAAGAGGTGCTGCGGGTGAGCCACCGCATCGCGGTCCTGCGCGAGCGCCAGAAGGTCGCCGAGTTCAGCGGTGATGTTGATGAGCAGGTTATCATGCAGGCGATTGCAGGGAGTGAAGCATGAGAAAGAACAGGTCCTCTTTCACCTGGAGAAAAATCACCGAGAGCAAGCTCTTTTTCCCTCTCCTCGCCCTTTTCATCATTCTCCTCCTGGACTTTATCTTGATTCCGGGGTTCTTCAAGCTCCAGATTCGCGACGGCAACCTCTACGGCAGCCTGATTGACATCCTGCGCAACGGTTCGACCGTCGCCATCTTAGCCATTGGGATGACTCTGGTGATTGCCACGGGCGGGATTGACCTCTCGGTGGTCGCGGTGATGGCGATTGCGGCGTCGGTGGCGGCGCTTTTGATGAACCCCTACGTCCTGGGCAAAGAGTTATCGCCCCAGATTCTGAAGTTAATCCGCGACCCCAACTTCACCTGGCAGCCTCTGTGGGTGGTGCTGCTGACCACCCTGCTGGTGGCGACCGCCTGCGGGTTCTGGAACGGTTTGCTGGTCGCCTATGCCCGAATCCAACCCATGGTCGCCACGCTGATTCTGATGATTGCCGGCAGGGGCATCGCCCAGTTGATTACTAACGGGGTGAGAATTCAAATCTTCTACGAACCCTACGCCTTCATCGGGCAGGGCTGGGTGGTTTTACCCTTTTGTCTCTACCTGGTGGCTTTTATCTATGCTCTCACCTGGCTCTTTACCCGCCGAACAGCCATCGGCATGTTCATCGAATCGGTGGGCATCAACCCCCGATCCAGCTTCTTCAGCGGCATCAACGAAAGAAACATCAAACTGATGGTCTATACCTTCTGCGGGCTGTGCGCCGGGGTCGCCGGCTTGGTTGCCAGCGCCAATATCAAAACCTCGGACGCCAATAACATCGGCTGGAGCCTGGAACTGGACGCCATCCTGGCGGTGGTCATCGGCGGCACGTCCATGTCCGGGGGGCGCTTCTCCATCCTGGCGAGCATCATCGGGGCGATGGTGATGCAGGCGGTGACCACCTCCATGTACGCCATCGGCGTCCCCGCCTTTGCGCTCACCGCCATCAAGGGCGTGGTGGTGATATTGGTGATTCTGCTCTATTCGGAACAGGCGCGGAGCTTCTTCCAGAATGTTGCCTCCGACAGGAAGATAAAGCCATGAAGCAGAGAATAAACGCTCTCATCGCCAAAAATCAGCGATTTATTCCCCTGACCGTTACCGCGGTGTTGGTGTTTGTCGCCTATGGCATCGGGGCGATTCTGTATCCGGGCATGCGCAACCCGCAGGTGTTTTTCAACCTGTTCCGCAACAACGCCCACCTGTTGATAAGCGCCATCGGGATGACCTTTGTCATCCTCACCGGCGGGATTGACCTCTCGGTGAGCGGGGTGGTGGCTTTGACCACGGTCGCCTCCGCGGCTTTGTTGCGAGACGGCTGGAACGCCTGGCTGGTTATCCTGCTCATGCTCTTGATGGGGATCGCCCTGGGCGCAATCATGGGCGGTTTCATCACCTTCATGAAGGTGCAGCCGTTCATCGCCACCCTGGCGGGGATGTGGTTCGCCCGCGGGATGTGCTTCTTCATCAGCGACGACGCCATCGCGATTGACCATCCCGTCTACCGCCTGCTGGGGGAGACGAAAATCCTGATTCCGGGGCTGACCGAGCTTGCCCTGGCTCAGGGCAAATCCCCGCCGTATATTTCCATCTTCGTCGTTGTCGCTTTTCTCCTCCTGGGCGCGGCGATATACGTCGCCCACTTCCGGCGCTTTGGGCGCACCGTGTATTCTATCGGCGGCAATGAGGGCAAAAACGAGCAGTCTGCGCGGCTGATGGGCTTATCGGTGGATAAAACCAAGCTCTTGGTGTACACCTTCAGCGGTTTCTGCTCCGGCTTGGCGGGCATCGCCCTGGGCGTGTTCGTCTCCTCCGGGCATGGGCTGTACGCCAGCGGCTACGAACTGGACGTGATCGCCTCGGTGGTCATCGGCGGGACGATGCTGACCGGCGGGGTTGGCTACGTCTTTGGGACGTTGTTCGGCGTGCTGGTGCTGGCGGTGACCCAGGTCTTGATTCAGTTCACCGGCTCGCTCAGCTCCTGGTGGACGAAGATCGTCATCGGCTTGCTGATGCTCATCTTCATCGGGGTGCAAAGCCTCATCTCCTCCCGGCGGGATGGTCGGCGGCGGGCGACGAGACTGGCGGCGTTGACCGCCACGCCCCGCCGAAGGTGGGCGTTGGGGTTGGGCGGCGCGGCGGTCATCCTCCTGGCGGTGTTGCTCATCAATATCCTCCCGCCTCTCATCAGGGTGGGGCAGGTGGATGCGACCAGGTCTGCCGAGTGCCAGGTGAAACCCTTCCGCGAGGCGGAGGTCGCCGACCTGATTCGGGGCGGCGCGGTGATTGCCTATCACCGCACCGCCGGAATCCGCTGTGTGGATGAGCTGTACGCGGTCTATCCAGACGGGCGGGTGGTAGCCAACAACGGCGAGCAGGAGGTGGAAGGGCGGGTTGACCCTGCCGAACTCGAGCGCATTTTGACCACCATCCACGACAGCTATGGATGGTTCACCGAGAAAATGTACAGCACCTACCATAACCCCTGCGGGACGTGTTATGCGCATTACCTCGCCATCGTCTATCGCGGGCAGGAGAAGGCGCTCACCGCGGTGGACGGCGGCGTGGATATGCAGCCCGAGTACGGGTACACGCTTTCGATTATCCGACCGATCCTTCCAAAATTCACTCAAGCGCCGTAGGTGTTTCGCCTCGACAAGGAGATGAAAGATGAGTGTGAGGAAAGCCATCATTCCCATCCTGCTGACCTACTTGCTGATGAGCTGCGCCTGTAAATACATCGTGCTGCCCGAAGGGTTGGATATCGGCGGGGAGGGCGGGCAGGGGACGACGGGCTGGAGCGCGGTCGCGACCCATATCGCAAAGTCCGACTCGGGGGCGTTGCGCATCGAACTCGTCATCCGGAACGGGACGGGCGACTGGAGCGCAATGAAGGCGAACGAGGGAGCGCCAGCCGTTTTGAGCGGCGGCGGCAAGACCATCAATTGCGATACCGTCTTTATCAGCACAGGGGGGCATCGCCTGGCTCCGGGCTTTCAGATGCGGGGCTACACCGCCGGCACCAGGCAGGAGCCAGTCATTCAGCCCATCTACGTGGAATGCGCCGGGGCGGAGCCCGCCGCCGACTCCAGGCTGTCCATCCCCTATACCTACGTCACCGGGCAATACAACTATTATGAGCAGGATAAAAACAAGGTCGAAGCTGTCCTGGAAGTGGATTTGAGTCAGGTCGCCTCAGACCTGCAGTACCCGCTGTTTGAGGAGGTCGAAGGCTTGATTCAGAAACCCGAGGTTGAGATGGTCGCCATCAACAAGGTCATCCTCAGCCTGACCGACATCCAGCGCACGGAGAAAGGCTTGCAGTTTTCCTGGAAGACGGTCAACCCGGGAGAATACGCCTCTTACGTCCATATTGGCGTCCCCCCGGTGATTGGCGAGGACGGGATTCTCTATGGATATTATGAAACCCCAGACATCGTCTCTGTCCCAATCACCCCCGCTCAGGGGCAGGCGGAATGGACGACCGAGGTCGCCGTTCCCCAGGATGTTGGGGGCTTCTATATCATGCTCAGTGTGGAAACCGGCAAGGCGCGGCTTTTCGCCAATTACGCCATTGATATCACCGATCGCTGACAAGCCGCGCGGTTGAATCGTTTTTTTTAGAGATTTACCTTCTCCCCCTGGGCAGCGCCGCCCGAAACGGGCAGCCCCTGTCCCTGGGGCGGGTTGAAACCCGGCAGTAGAGAGGAGATGTGGATGAGAGAGACAAAATACGCGGTTGGCGTGGATTTCGGCACCGAGTCCGGTCGCGCAGTCCTGGTGGACATCTCCAACGGTCGCGAGGTAGCCGCCTCCGTTTACGCCTACCCGAACGGGGTGATTGACGAGCGCCTGCCGGGGACGGAGATTATACTCGAACCCGACTGGGCATTGCAGGACCCCCAGGATTACCTGGGCGTTTTCAAGAACGCCATCCCTGCCATGCTCAAGGAGAGCGGGGTGAAAGCGGAAGATGTGGTGGGGCTGGGGATTGACTTCACCGCCTGCACCATGCTCCCCACCAAAAAAGACGGCACGCCGCTTTGTTTCTTGCCCGAGTGGCGCGACAATCCCCATGCCTGGGTGAAGCTGTGGAAACACCACGCCGCCCAACCCGAGGCAAACCGCCTGAATGAGATAGCCCGCCAGCTCGGCTATGATTTTCTCGACCGCTACGGAGGGAAGATCAGCTCGGAGTGGCTCATCCCGAAAATCTGGCAGATATTGAACGAAGCGCCGCAGGTCTACGCCGCGGCAGACCGATTTATCGAAGCCGCGGACTGGGTGGTATGGATGCTGACCGGGGTCGAAACCCGCAACAACTGCACCGCTGGCTACAAAGCCATGTGGTCCAAAAAGGACGGCTTTCCCCCGAAGGAGTTTTTCAAAGCCCTCGACCCGCGCCTGGAGAACCTGGTGGATGAAAAGCTCTCGAGCGCAATCCGCTTTCTGGGGGAGCGCGCCGGCAGTCTGACCGCCGAGGCAGCCGCCTGGACCGGGCTGAAAGAAGGCACCGCCGTCGCCGTCGCCAATGTGGATGCGCATGTCTCCGTCCCGGCGGCGGGCGTGGTGGATGTAGGGCGGATGGTCATCATCATGGGCACATCCAACTGCCACATGGTTCTGGGCGATGAGGAGCATATCGTCCCGGGCATGTGCGGCTATGTGGAAGACGGCATCATCCCCGGTTTCTTCGGTTATGAGGCGGGTCAGTCATGCGTCGGCGACCATTTCGCCTGGTTTGTGGAGAACTGCGTCCCGCAGTCCTATCAGAGCGAAGCCCAGAGCAGGGGGATGGATATCCACGCCCTGCTGGAGGAGAAGGCGGAGCGGCTTCTGCCGGGGGAGAGCGGTCTCCTGGCTCTGGATTGGTGGAACGGAAACCGGAGCATCCTGGTGGACGTGGAACTGACCGGCTTGTTGATTGGGCAAACCCTGGCAACCAAGCCGGAGGAGATTTACCGCGCCCTGATTGAAGCGACGGCGTACGGCACGCGCATCATCATCGAATCCTTCCAGGAGAACGGCGTGCCGGTCAGGGAAATCGTGGCGACGGGCGGGCTGCCGGACCGCAACCGCCTGCTGATGCAAATCTACGCCGACGTGACCGGCAGGGAAATCGGGGTGGCGGCTGCCAGACAGACCCCCGCCCTGGGTTCGGCGATGTTCGGCGCGGTTGCAGCCGGCAAGGCTGGCGGCGGCTACGATACCATCTACGAAGCCAGCCGCGCCATGGCGCATTTGCGGGACGAAAGATACCTGCCCAATCCGGCGTATAAAGCGCTCTACGACGGGTTGTACGCCGATTACAAGCTGCTCCACGATTATTTTGGGCGCGGCGGGAACGATGTGATGAAACGTTTGAAATCCCTCAGAGCCAGGATGCGCGGCGCGAGGTGAGAGAAGGGAGCAAAGCGTGTTGCTGGAAGCCATTCGCCAGGAGCTGGTCGTTTTGAATCGGGCTTTGCTGGAGTACGGGCTGGTGACCTGGACCAGCGGTAATGTCAGCCTGCGCGATCCTGAGACGGGGTATGTCGCCATCAAGCCCTCGGGGGTCTTTTTCTCCGACCTGACCCCGGAGAGCATGGTGGTGCTGGACCTGGACGGCAGGGTGATAGACGGCGAGCACAAACCCTCCTCGGACACGAGCAGCCATCTCTACATCTATCGCCACCGCCCGGATGTGAACAGCGTGGTGCATACCCATTCCAATTACGCCACGGCTTTTGCCGCCATTGGGCAGCCCATCCCGGTCTATCTCACCGCCCAGGCGGATGAGTTCGGCGGACCAATTCCCTGCGGCGGGTTTGCCCTGATTGGCGGCGAGCAAATCGGTCGGGTCGTGGTCGAAGAAATCGGCTCCTCGCCGGCGATTTTGCTCAAGAACCACGGCGTGTTCGCCATTGGACCCAGCGGCAGGGCAGCTTTGAAGGCAGCGGTGATGGTCGAAGACATCGCGCGAACGATCTGGTTGGCGTTGCAAATCGGAACCCCGGGCGAAATCTCCCGTGAGGACGTAGCCAGACTCCACCAGCGTTACACCGAAATGTATGGACAATGACCCGGCGTCATCAGGGGAGGTTTTGAAAGGAAGGGTGTGATGATTGATTTGAAACAGTTTGAGGTGTGGTTTGTCACCGGCAGCCAGCACCTGTACGGCGAGCAGACCCTGAAGCAGGTGGCAGCCAACTCGACCCACATCGCCGACGCGCTGAACGCCTCGCCGCACATCCCCACCCGGGTGGTGTACAAGCCGACCCTGACCACTCCCGAGGCGATCTACCAGCTCTGCCAGGAAGCCAACCGGTGCGAAGCCTGCGTCGGGCTGATCGCCTGGATGCACACCTTCTCCCCTGCCAAGATGTGGATACGCGGTTTGAGCATTTTGAAGAAGCCCCTCTTGCACCTGCACACCCAGTACAACCGCGAAATCCCCTGGGCGAGCATTGACATGGATTTCATGAACCTCAATCAGGCGGCGCATGGCGACAGGGAGTTTGGCTTCATCGGCAGCCGGATGCGCCTCAACCGTAAGATCGTTGTCGGCTACTGGCAGGACCAGGAACTACAGGCTGAAATCGGCGTCTGGACTCGGGCGGCGTGCGGCTGGCACGACCTGCAGGGGGCGAAGATTGCCCGGTTTGGCGACAATATGCGGGATGTCGCCGTGACCGAGGGGGATAAGGTCGAAGCGCAGATGCGTATGGGGTACGACGTGTACGGTTTTGGGGTTGGCGACCTGGTCAGTGCGGTCAATCAGGCGTCGCCGGATGAGGTGGATGGTCTGATCGAGGAATACCTGGATCAGTACCAGGTGGTTGATGCGTTGAAGCCGGGCGGCGCGGCGCATCAATCCCTGCGGGAGGCAGCGCAAATCGAGGCAGGGATGCGCAATTTTCTGGAGGCGGGAAACTTCAAAGCCTTCACCACCACTTTTGAAGACCTGCACGGGTTGGCGCAACTGCCCGGTTTGGCTGTCCAGCGCCTGATGGCAGACGGCTATGGCTTTGGGGCGGAAGGGGATTGGAAGACGGCAGCCCTGATTCGGGCAATGAAGGTGATGGGGGCGGGTCTGCCGGGCGGGGCGACCTTCATGGAAGATTACACCTACCACATGGTGGAGTCTCAGATGAAGGTGCTCGGGGCGCACATGCTGGAGGTTTGCCCGACCATCGCCAGCGAGCGCCCCAGGCTGGATATCTATCCCCTCTCCATCGGCGGCAAGGCGGACCCGGTGCGCCTCATCTTCGATACCCGCACCGGTCCGGCGTTGAACGCTTCAATCGTTGATATGGGCAACCGCTTTCGCATGGTGGTGAACGAGGTGGAGGTGGTGCCGACCGATGCGCCGTTGCCCAGGCTGCCGGTCGCCCGCGCCCTCTGGGTGCCCAAGCCGAACCTGAAGGTGGCGGCGGCTGCCTGGATTCTGGCAGGGGGGGCGCATCACACCGGCTTCAGTCAGGCGCTCAGCGCCGCCCACCTGCAGGACTTTGCCGAGATGGCGGATATGGAATTTCTGCTGATAAACGCCGATACCAGCCTCCCGGCTCTTAGAAAAGAGATTCGCTGGAACGAGATGTACTACCTGCTCGGCTGAGGCGGCAGACGGCGGCGGCTATCGTTGGTTTCGACCCCTGGCGCCAGTCCTTGCGGCGTTGCCTGAATCCACTGCGCTTTCTGTTTAGGCGTAGATGCGCAGCATGCTGCGCATCTACACTCTGACAGCGGGTTGGAATCCCGCTCTGCAGGCTGCGCCGGTCTTTGCGACCCTGCAGCTCGGGATTCTATCCCCGGAGGTTGCTCTCCCCCAGGGCGCGCTCGAGCAAATCGCCAACTCCCAGCTCGGTTGCCCAACGGCGCAGGTAATCCAGGTCCAGGCGCTGCCCCTGCACCGCCATCACGCCCAGCACGTCGCGCCACTGGCGCTCCGAGACTTCACCGCCCATGCGGTACCATTCCAGCTTCGCCAGGATCGTGTCCTCGGCGGTGCATACATAAGCCCGGCGCTCCGGTTCCAGCGAGAGCACTTGCTCCTCCCGGCGGCTGAGCTGGGCTTGTTCAAATGGGCGTGTTTTTAAAATGAATACATCCACCTTGAACATTGTCTCACGATGGATGAGATTGAAACTGCTTCGCCGCTTGATCGCATCCTGTATCATTTCCATATCCACATAGAAAGCTGGTTCAAGGGCTCGAGCGAAATCGGCAGCCTGCTCTGGCTTTAAATCAGCCACGATATCGCTGTCCAGAGTAGAGCGCGCCACCCCATGCAAAGCTGACGCCAGCGACCCGCCAATCCAGTAGGGCGCATGCAGCGCGTCCAGGGCGTCAACCACCTGCAAGGTGACCGCTAACGGCTCAGGCAGCATGATCCGCCTCCTCGATGGAACCGTACACTCTGGTCGCCAATTCCTTGCCGAGCAGCAAATCCGCCAACCGGCGGCGCAGTTTACCTGGCGGATCGTCCGGGTAGCGCGCTTTAAGCCCGCTGAGCGCCAGCGCCTGCACCGCCGCGTTCAACTGCCACACCATCTCCAGCTTGCGCCAGGGTGGGGCGCGGCGAAGAAGCTCGATCTGCAGAGCTTCCATTTTGGGGTGGGTGTCCGTAAACAAGCGGGACATGGGTTAATTATAGCGCACCGGCGGGGCAGAATCCTTAAGGCATAGGTGCGCGGCATGCTGCGCATCTACGCTCTGATGGCGGGGTAGAATCCCGCCCTATAGCTGACGTAGAGCCGCTGCATGCAGCGGCTCTACGCGAACTCAGCGGTTAAACGCCGTTACCCGCCCACCTCGTCCAGCGCGGCGGCGAACACCTCCAAGCCCTCTTGAATCTGCGCCTGGCTCACCACCAGCGGCGGGATGAAGCGGATGGTGTTATCCCATGGACCGCAGGTGAGCAGCAGCAGTTTACGCTCCAGGCAGGCATGCACCACCCCCTTGGCGGTGGACTTATCCGGCTTGCCGTGGGCATCGCGGAACTCCACCCCCACCATCAACCCCAAACCGCGCACATCGCCGATGGCGGGGTGCTCCTCCTGCAGGCGGCGCAGCCCGGCGATGAGCTGCTCGCCGCGCTCCCGGGCGTTCTCCACCATCTTCTCCTCGCGCATGGCGCGGATGGTCGCCACCCCCGCCGCGGCGGAGATGACATTGCCGCCGAAGGTGCCCCCGTGCGTGCCCGGCTCCCATCGCTTCATCAATTCCATGCGGCTGAAGACGCCCGAAATGGGCAGCCCCGAGGCAAGCCCCTTGGCGACGGTGACGATATCCGGGCGCAAATCGAAATGCTCGTAGGCGAACCAGCGCCCGGTGCGCCCAAAGCCGGACTGCACCTCGTCAGCGATGAGCAGGATGCCGTGGCGGTCGCAAATCTGGCGCACGCCCCTGAGGAAGCTGGCGGGCGGGACGACGTATCCCCCCTCCCCCAGCACCGGCTCGATGAGCATCGCCGCCGTCTCCTGGGGCGCGGTCTGGGTCGTGAGCAGGTACTCCAGCTCCTCCAGGCACCAGCGGCTGGTCTGCTCCGGTTCCCAGCCGTAGCGGAAGGCGTAGGGGTAGGGCGCCACGAACACCCCCGCCGGCAGAGGCTGATACCCCACGCGGTAGATGGTCTTGGAGGTGGTCAGCGCCATCGTCCCCACCGTGCGCCCGTGGAAGCTGCCCTGGAAGACGATGATGTTGGGGCGTCCGGTGGCGTGCCGCGCCAGCTTGACCGCCCCCTCGATGGCTTCGGCGCCGGAGTTGCTGAAGAAGAAGCCGTCCAGGCTGGGGTGGACGATGGCGCGCAGTTCGTTGATGAGGTTGAGCAGCGGTTCGTGATAGATGATGTTGATTTGGGCGTGAATCAGCTTGCCCGCCTGCTCGCGAATCGCTTCCACCACCCGCGGGTGGCAGTGACCGGTGTTGGTGACCCCGATGCCGCAGGTGAAATCCAGGTAAGGCGTCCCGTCCTGGTCGTAGACGTAGCAGCCCTCGGCGCGCGAGGCGATGATGGGGGTGTAGCGGGTCCAGATGGGGGAGACATAAGGAAGTGCGTCCAGCAGTTCTGTCATAGAAACCTCATGATTAGATTGGGATCAGGGCTTTCGCAAAATTGCTTATGTCGCTGCGAGATTCGGCTATACCGCCGAAAGGCGGCATTCGAAGATGAAAT
>JBBIPD010000037.1:0-14026 GCA_037443025.1 Chloroflexota bacterium | reverse complement strand
ACCAGCCCTATCTCCCGCTGCGGACGAGAGAGCGGTCTGCCCTGGTAGTAGACCTCACCCTCTGAAGGCGGCAACAATCTGGACAAGATGAGCAGTAGGGTGCTTTTGCCGCTCCCCGATGGACCAAGGACGCAAACAAACTCTTGCGGGTACACAGAAAAAGTGAGCCGATCCAATGCCTTCAACCCAGCCAAGCCGTTGGGAAAAACCGCGCTCAACTCCCGCACCACCAGGACCGGTTTAAGCCGAGCCTGGGGGCGGGCGTCATCCTCTGCGGGGTTCATCGCTCGCTCTTTGCCCGTCATCAACCCATCACTTTCCGATGAACTCATTGGTGTAGGCTTTTTCTAAGTCTAATGCCTGGGTTATCAAATCCATATCCAGGAGCAAGGTGTGCATGTTCTCCCAGGCAACCGGATCGGAGCGCCCGATGATGTCTGCTTTCCAGAACTCCATTGAGGTCGCCAGAATCTCCTTTTGGACTGCCTCGTTGGCGGTGGCTAAGCCCTCCACATACTTCAGGCTGCTTTCGTAAGCCGCCTGCGGGTTGGCAAGCGTCTCGGAGATTCCCAGTGTGAGAGCTTTCACCATCCCTTGCACCAAGCCGGGGTTTTCGGCGAGGGTCTTTTCGTTGGTGAGCAGCCCGTTAGAAGCCAGTTGGACGTAATCCGCCACACGAATCACATCCACGGCGTAACCCTGGTTGCGCAACTGAATAGGTTCATTGGCGGCATATCCCACAATCGCCTGTTCCTGGTCTGCTGCCAGCGCCTCTACCTGGTTGAAGCCAATCGAGTCCAGGGTAACATCGCTCTCCTTCAAACCCGCCGCATTTAGCAAAGCCCGCAACCCGATGTAATTTGCCCCGAACAAGCCGGGCAAGCCAATCCTTTTGCCCGCCAAATCCTGTGGCGTGCGGATGCCTTGCTCTTGTTTGGCGACCACTGCCACCGGATAGTCCTGGTACCAGGCAAAGGCATATACCACCGGCAACCCCTGCGCTCGCGCCAGCAGCACCTGTTCGCCGGAGACGATGGCGAACTGCAACTCATTTGCCCCAACCAGCGCCACGGCGTCTGTCTCATAGCTGTAATCCAGCTCGACTTCAATCCCCTGTTCCTCGAAGAAACCTCTATCCATCGCAACGTACAGCGGGGCAAATTGGATATTGGGGATGTATCCCACCGGTAGGCGCACATGCACCAGCGGCTTTGCCGTTGGTTCAATCGAAGGGGTGGGTTGCGCTGCTGGCTGGCTGGCGCACCCTGCCAGGATGAGGGAAAATGTCAACGCGCTGATCAAAATTGTCCTGAGGTTCATTGCATCATCCTTGTGTGTTGGTAATTTTACGGAGATGGTTATCTAAGATTCAAAACCCGTTGATCGGGACGCTCGCGCCAGGAGAGCAGTCGCGCCTCCATCAGCAGGACTATCCCATACAGGCTGAGCGCCATTATGATCAGAGTGAATACCGCCACAAAAACCAGAGCGGTATCATACTGCCCTCGCCCAACATTGATGAGAAAGCCCAGCCCTCGGTCAGAGCCGGCAAACTCCCCTACCACCGCCCCGATGACCGCCAGGGTGGCGCTGATGCGCGCCCCACCCAACATCACCGGCAGACCGGCAGGCACTTCCAGGTAGCGCACCATCTGCCAGCGGGTGGCTTTCAAGGAGCGCATCAAATCTTGCAGCTCTTCTGGGACAGAGCGCAATCCAACAATGGTGTTGATCAAAACCGGGAAAAATACAATCAAGGCGCAAATCAGCACCTTGGAGGTCAGCCCGGTTTTGAACCAGATTACCAGCAGCGGGGCGATTGCCACAATCGGCACTGCCTGGCTGGCGACAATATAAGGGGATAGCAGACGTTCAATCGGGCGCGATTTCGCCAGCAGATAACCCAGCGCAGAGGCAATGCTGACGCCTAAAATCAACCCAGCCAGGATTTCGAACAGGGTGACGGCGGTATGACGCAGCAAGCTGCCATCTTGTAAAGAAAGGAGAAAACGGTTCCATACCTGCTCTGGCGAGGGGAGCATGAACGCCGGCAGACCGGCGTAGCGGGCTGCCAGTTCCCACAGGAGGAGGGCGAATGTCAGCGAAACCAGCCCTAAATATATGCCCGATCGATTCACCTGGACAAAGACCATGGGAGATCTCTTGATTGGATGAGCCAAATCCATTTTTTCCACCTCTCATGTCGGGGGAATGAAAAACCCCGATCTTTACGATTGACCGGGGCAGGTGTAAGCAAAGGATGAGCGCCTCCAGGCACCTAGCCTGCTGCAAAACAAAAACCCGAAAACGATTGTTCTCGGGGCAGCCCTGGCGTGGACCATGGAAGAGTCCACCCGTTCAGCCAAGCCTGGACTCCGGCAAGACGCCTGATCCAGCCTGGCTAACCTTCTTTCATCCGGACTGTACCGTCGGCTCCGGAATCTCACCGGCTCGTGCGCGAAACTGCTGGCGCTCGCGGGCTTTACCGCCGATCGGGAATTGAGGTGTGCTATCCTCTCACCCTGCCCCGAAGGTTGTGTGGTTGTGAATGTTTCTCTTGTTTAGTATATCACAAAATCGGGCAGGGTCATCGCCCTGATTTGAATGACTCTCTGCCCATTTGGCTTATGGTCTTGGGTTTTCGGCGATACATCCCAGGCGCAAGCCAGTCTGATCCGGGCAGACGGGCTTTAATCGATTCGCCCGGTAGCGATGGCTTTTTTGACCTCGGCGATTGCCTGGGTGATTTGAATATCCCGAGGACAGGCATCGGTGCAGTTAAAAATCGTGTGACAGCGGTACACCCCGAACTGGTCGTTGAGGATGCGCAGCCGTTCAGCGCCAGCCCGGTCGCGGCTATCGAAGATAAAGCGGTGGGCGTTGACGATTGCCGCCGGTCCCACGTATTTATCATTTGCCCAAAATGATGGGCAAGAGGTGGTGCAAGCCGCGCATAGAATGCATTTGGTGGTGTCATCGAAACGGGCGCGCTCCTCCGGGCTCTGCAAGCGCTCCCTAGTCGGTGTCGGTTCGTCATTGACCAGATAAGGCATCACCGAGCGGTAATGCTCAAAGAAGGGATCAACGTCCACAATCAAGTCTTTAAGGACGCGCAACCCCAGAAGGGGCTCAACGGTGATGTTCTTGCCCAGGTCTTTCACCAACACTTTACACGCCAGCCGGTTGCGTCCGTTGATGCGCATGGCATCCGATCCGCAAATGCCGTGGGCGCACGAGCGGCGGAAGGAGAGGCTGCCGTCCATATAACCTTTGATGTGTTCCAATAAGTCCAAAACCCGGTCGGTCGGCTCCGCCTCCATGGTGTAATGCTGGTAATGGGGTTTTTTGTCGGTCTCAGGGTTATAGCGAAAAACCTTTAACTTGACTTCCATGGCGGCTCCCCTATCAATACACTCGTTCTTTAGGTTCGTATTTGGTCTTCACTACAGGCTTATAGCGCAGTTCGACCTGGTCGTTCTTAAGCCAGGCGAGGGTGTGTTTCATCCAATTGGCGTCATCCCGTTTGGGAAAGTCTTCCCGCGCATGCGCCCCGCGGCTTTCCTGACGAGCCAGGGCGGAGGCGGTTGTGACCAGGGCTAAATCCAACAGGTTGCCCAGTTCCCAGGTGGTCAGCAAGTCGGTATTGAAAATTTTGCTCTGGTCCTCCACCTGGACGTGTTTCAGTCGCTCGCGCAGTTCAAGCACTTTATTGAGAGCCTGTTGCATCCCTTCTTCGGTTCGGAAGACGCTAACATGGTCCATCATCACGCTCTTCATCTCTTTGGCGATGTTGATGGCTTTTTCTGTGCCTTTGTTGTTGAGCAGGGCATTCAGTTGGGAGCGGGCGAAATCGTCGGCGTCAGCGGGCAGGGGTTGAAATTGAGCGCCTTGGGCATATTCGGCGGCTCGCAGCCCGGCATGCTTTCCGAAAACAATCAGATCGAGGAGCGAGTTTGTGCCCAGGCGGTTTGCGCCATGAACCGAAACGCAGGCAACTTCACCGGCGGCGAAAAGCCCTGGTAAGACTGTGTTGTTTTCATCAATGACCACTTCGCCCAGTTTGTTGGTAGGGATGCCTCCCATTGCGTAGTGCGCGGTGGGCTGCACCGGCATGGGTTGGGAAACCGGGTCAACGCCCAGATAGGTGCGGCAAAAGTCAATGATATCCGGCAGTTTTCCCAGTATCTCTTCGGCGGTCACCACATACGGCGAGCCGTCGGGGCGCCTGCGCCCATCCAGGGCGGCGTATTTATTCACCGTCTCCGGGCGAACATCCAGGTACATGTAGCGTTGTCCGTTGATGCCGCGCCCATCGCGCATTTCCAGATACATTGCGCGGCTGATCACGTCGCGCGACGCCAGGTCTTTTACGGTTGGGGCATATCGCGCCATAAAGCGCTCGCCTTCGTTGTTGATCAGCACCCCGCCTTCGCCGCGCACGCCTTCGGTGATGAGGATACCCAGCTTATAGATGCCTGTGGGATGAAATTGAAAAAACTCCATGTCCTCGGCGGGGATGCCGCGGCGTAGAGTTATCGCAACCCCATCGCCGGTGTAAGCGTAGGCATTGGAGGTGATCTCCCAGATGCGCCCATGCCCGCCGGTGGCAAATATGATTGACTTGGCGTGGAATGTGTGCAATTCTCCGGTTGAAAGCTGGACGGCAAACACACCCGTTGCTGCCCCGTTGGAGAGGATTAAGTCTATGACATGGTATTCATCGAAGAAATTGACCCGGTTCTTGATGCATTGCTGGTAGAGGGTTTGCAGAATCATATGCCCGGTGCGGTCGGCAGCATAGCACGCTCGGGGAACCGGTTTGCCGGTGCGGTTGTTGGTATGTCCGCCAAAGGGGCGTTGGGCAATCCTGCCCTCCTGGGTGCGTGAAAAAGGCAGACCCATGTGCTCGAGTTCATAAACAGCCTGCACCGCTTCGCTGCACATGAATTCAATCGCGTCCTGGTCTCCCAGGTAGTCGCTGCCCTTGACCGTGTCGTACGTGTGCCATTCTGGGTAATCCTCTTCAACGTTGCCCAGCGCGGCGCCTACGCCCCCCTGGGCGGCTCCGGTGTGTGAACGGGTGGGATAGAGTTTGCTGAGCACGGCTGTGTTGGCAGTTTTCGAGGCGTACAAAGCCGCCATCAACCCTGCGCCGCCTGCTCCAACGACTAAGACTTCAAATTGATGCACATTCATTCAGCCACTCCTTTTGCATCCTTTCAGACTTGACTGCTCAGGCGAAGTGCGCTTAAGATGCCAGGATGACATAGATGGCAATAATCAACATGAAAAGCCATGCCAGGAAAATCAAGCCGCGCAAAATTGGACGCCAGATAGATTGACCGGTGTAATCCTCAATGACCACCCGCAGTCCGTTGAAACCATGGGTGATGCCCAACGAGACGATCAACATCTGCATGATTTGCCAGAAGGCGGTTGCCCAGCCCAGGGAGACATCGGGGATGTCGCTATTGACAACGTGATTGGGATTGGGGAAGAACGTCCAGCGCATCAGGGTAGCCAGGTCCATCTGGGTGCGGGCGCCCATCAGGAGAGCGCCGATTGCCCCCATCAGCCCCAGGAGAATCATCCCCAATCCAGAAAGGCGGGTGAAGATCCACATCAGGTATTCAAGGGAGAAACCAGGTTGAATGGTGCGGACACGCATGATCACCTCCAGAACATCTCAGGCGCTCTAACCGCCTAAACCGCGTTGGATCAAGAAATAGACGGTCAACCCATATACAGGGATAAATACCAGCCATTGCAACCAGAGCGCCTCATGCTGATACATTTGGACTTTTGGCAGAAAATCCTGCACCACAATCCTCAAACCGTTCAACGCATGGAAAAGGACAAAGAAAGCGATGACAATTTGAAATGCCCAGGACTCATAGATGATATTGACGTTGGTAGCCAGGTCGCTGCCGGTTTGTTGCATGAAAAAGGATGCAATGACGTGGAAACCAACAAAAAGCAGGATGCCAAGCCCACTGATGCGGTGGAGTATCCAGGCGATCATCGGGCTGCCGCCACGATACCCCAGTCCCTGGATCAGACCGACATTTCGCTTAAGACCCATAGCGCCTCCCTTGTGTTAGCGGCGGGATAAAGAGTGCTCCAATTATTCCATTCGAGTGAGAGCAAGGAGAAGTGACGATAATCATACTTTTTTGGTTTCAGATATCCTTATAATTCAAGAGGATATATTCTACAATATATCCCTGGATTTTACCCCTTTTTTTGTAGGGATATTCGCTTTTCAGGTAAAATTCAACCTGCCATTTTTGCATAAGGAGGAACTCGAGTGTCTGAACCCAATCGTCTTGAGCGTCGTGATTTTGTAAAGGTCGTCCTGGCTCTGATTGGTTCGGTTATCGGCGGATGTATTGCTATCCCCGCGATTGGGTATCTTTTATCGCCAGCGCTGGCTGTCCAGAAGAAGGAAGCCTGGATTGCCCTGGGTCCGCTGGAGAATTACCCAATCGGCGTCCCAACGCTGTTTAACTTCACCCGGACAACCATCAATGGATGGGAAAAAACCGTCAACAGTTACGGCGTCTATGTGGTGCGTTTCGACGAAACAAATTATCGAGTGTTCTCGAATATGTGCACCCATCTCAGTTGTCGGGTGACGTGGAAAGATGAGCAGGCAAAATATATCTGCCCCTGCCATGATGGGCGCTTCGATATTAACGGGCAGGTGGTGTATGGACCGCCCCCAGCCCCGCTCAGAGAATATCAAACCAAAGTAGAAAACGGCGATTTATTTCTGTTCTTTACGGAAGGGTGAGAATGGCTGAAAAAGTATGGACCTGGCTGGATGAACGCCTGGGATTGACGACCATCTACAACACCGTCCTGGATCGCAAAGTTCCCAAGGTGAACTGGTGGTTCACCCTGGGGAGCGCATCGTTATTTTTGTTCGTGCTTCAGGTGGTAACGGGGATTTTCCTCACGGTTTATTACGTCCCATCCCCGGATCACGCCTATGACAGCATCCAATACATCATGAATGAGGTGGCTTTTGGATGGCTGATTCGGGGTATCCATCACTGGGGGGCGAGTCTGATGGTGTTGTTTGTTTTTATCCACATGCTGCGTACTTTTTACTTCGCCGCTTATAAATACCCGCGTGAGATCACCTGGGTCACCGGCGTATTCTTGCTCCTGGCGACGATTGGCATGGGTTTTACCGGCTATCTGTTGCCCTGGAATCAACGGGCATATTGGGCGACCACGGTCGGCACAGAAATCCCGGGGACAGCTCCCTTCATTGGGGATTTTATTATCCGGATTTTACGCGGCGGCACGGATCTCAGCGGGGTTACCCTGGCGCGCTTTTTCTCGGTGCATATCTGGTTCTTGCCGGCGATTATTGTGTTGTTGATCAGTATCCATATATATTTGGTCATTCGCCTCGGCATCAGCTCTATCCCTAAGAAAGAAGATTAGTGCATGGCTCTGGGATAGGGTTTTTCTCATCTCAAACCACTTTTGTCGGGCATGGTTTTTAGTGAATCTCTACGACTTCGAGGAAGGCAGAGTGAACGAGGAACAAAAGAAGGAATATCTGGAGAAATACAAAGAGGCGAAGGCAAAGGGCGTCAAGTTTTACCCCGATATCATCTACAAAGACCTGCTGGTGTCCTTTGCGATTTTTTTGTTGCTGGTTGGGTTGGCAACGTTTATCGGCGTGGCGAATGAACCGCCGGCGGACCCTAACGACTCCTCATATATCCCCCGCCCGGAATGGTACTTCCTCTTTCTTTTTCAGTTGTTGAAATATTTTCCGGGTCAGATTGAATGGGTGGGGACGGTCATATTACCCACAATCGCGATTCTGGCGCTTTTCCTTTTGCCTTTCTACGATCGCTCGCCAGCGCGCCATTGGAGCAAACGCAAGCTGGCGGTCTCGCTGATGAGCGTGATTGTGGTCGGAATCGTGGCGTTGACCATCATGGCGGCAGTGACCACCCCGCCCCAGGAAGAGACCCAGGTTGCGACGACCATCTCAGACAAGATTACCCTGGGGCAGGACCTGTATTCGATTCACTGCGTGGAGTGTCACGGCGCGGATGGTGAGGGCGGAGAGATAAAAGGCGTCGAGGGATTGGAAGGTGTGGTGCTTAAACCCATCAACAGCAAAGATGAGATGTACACCCGCACCGATGAGACGTTCTTCCAAATCATTGATTATGGACAGCCGGATTTGGGCATGCCGCCCTTTGGTAAGGGTTATGGAGGCGAGCTTAGCCGGGGCGACATTGATGCGGTTGTCACCTTTATGCGTTACACCTGGGATGATCGGATGGAAATCCCTCAAGAAGCGCAACAGGCTGGCGCCATTCCAGCCCTGGGAGCGGATGAAATCCCTTCCTATGAGGTCCATGTTGCCCCGATTTTCAAGCGTTATTGCGTCTCTTGCCATCGTCCTGGCAAGGAAAACCAAAATTATTTGATGCAGACTTATGAGGAAGTGATGCAATCCGGCGATCACGCGCCGAACATCATCCCAGGGGATTTGAACAGTAACCTGGTGCGAATGATCCGGCGTGAGGAAATCGAAGCGGGAGGACCAATGCCGCCCACCAAAGCCCTCAAGCCTGAGTTGATTGAAATCATCGAACGCTGGATTATGGCTGGCGCTCCCAATACCGCTGCAGATGCGGCTGCGCTTTCGCCCGTTACTCCACCGGTTCAACCCACACCCACTTCTGAAGGGTCGCCTGCAGAAACTCCAACTACAGCAAGCCCTGAAGGTACTCCCCAGACCTCGCCAACACCGTAGTTCCAACGCTGCCGAACATCCTCGTTACATCCTAAACGTCTTGAGAGCGCCTCAGATTGCAAGGACCCCCAATCAGGGGTCCTTTTTTTCAACCTTTTTGGAAAAATCTATACAAAACCGGGCTTCAACTCAAGATTATTCGTGATAGAATAATTATCTAAGTTTGGTCTGATTTATCTTATATGGCGCCAACATCTCTTTGACGATTCCTCGCCCGGCGGACAGATTCGGTTATCCAGACAGGAGACAAAAAATGGAGCAGTTTGAGGTCGTTGTCATCGGCGGCGGACCCGCAGGAGTCACCGCTGCCCTTCGGGCGAGAGAGCTAGGCGCCAGTGTGGCATTGGTCGAACGGTCGCGCATGGGCGGAACCTGCACCAACGATGGTTGTGTGCCCACGCGTGTCCTGGCGCATGCAGCCCGGCTTTCTCGCGACTCGCGTCAGTATGCGGACTATGGTTTGGAAGGCACGGCGCCTGTGCCGGACTTTACGGCAGTCATCGCCCGCACCCAGCAGATGGTCTATCGCATCCACGAAAAGAAGCAAATCGAGGATAACCTGAACCTGGCTGGGGTGAGGGTGTTTTCGGGAAGGGGCGCTGCCAGTTTTGTGGATGCACATACCCTGGCGTTGCCCTCTGGAGAGCATTTGCGGGGTGAAAAGTTCATCATTTGCGCCGGTGGACATGCGCGGCGTTTCCCCTTCCCGGGGAGCGAATACGCCCTGACCCATAGCGATGTCTGGTCGTTAAAAACCCTGCCCGAGTCTGTCGCCATCGTTGGCGGGGCTGCCACCGGATGCCAGCTCGCCTCGATTTTTGCAGATTTCGGATGCCGGGTGCATCTTCTGGAAAGGGGCAAACACATCCTTTCCGTGGAAGACGAGGCTATCTCACGGGTGATGCAGGATGTTTTCATACGGCGCGGCATCCAGGTAATCTGTCAGAGCAGCGGCGTAGATCGCATCGAACGCGTCGAGGATGGTCTCAGGTTATGGTACACCCAGGATGGCGAGAGCCACAGCCTGACGGTTGAGGCGGTGGTCCTGGCGGTGGGTTGGCTGGGTAATGTCGAAGAGCTGAACCTTGATGCGGCGGGGGTGAAGGTGGAGAGGAATTACATTGTGGTGAACGATTACCTTCAGACATCCACCCCGCACATCTTCGCTGCCGGCGATATCACCGGACGGATGATGCTGGTGCAGAGCGGGAGTTATGATGGCAGGATTGCGGCTGAAAACGCCGTGATGGGGGTGGGGCAGCCTTATAAGCATCTGATCGTGCCGCACGGAGGCTTCACCGATCCGGAGTATGGCAGCGTCGGTCTCACCGAACAAAGCGCCAGGCAGGCAAACATGGAATATGTTGTGGCAGAAGTGCTTTATGAAGACCTGGATCCGGCGGTGATTGATGGGCATCCGGACGGAATCTGCAAATTGATCGTCTCTCTCGAATCTCACCGCATTCTAGGGGCGCACATCGTCGGTGAACAAGCCCTGGAATCCATTCAATTGGTTGCGGCAGGTATGGCTGCCGATATGTGGGTGGAACAACTGGCGGAACTGGAACTGGCTTACCCGACCTATACCGCAGTGGTGGGATTGGCAGCGCGCCGAATTGTGCGTGAGCTTGGCGTGATGCCGCTCGCTCCTCAGTGGCGTTCTTTGGGAAAACCCCACGCCGAGTGGGAACGCAGTCAGGCATCCAGCCTGGGTGGGTTTTAGCCAGGTTCCTCGAGCAGGGATTTCCCGGAGGAATCATCGGTGAATCGCTTCATTTTATTCTTGAAGCGGCTGGCGAGTCTGCTTAAAGCAACCCCTCCAGTCGAATGGTTGCTCTTGTCCTTGTTTCTGCTGGCAGGGGTCATTTTTGTGTTATCCCCAATCTGGGCAACGAACTGGGCGCGGCGACCTTTTCCGGGCTTTGTTATCGAGCAAACCTTAGTGGTTTCGGATTACAACGGGGTGAATTGGAGCGGGCGCTCCGAGGGAATGGCATACCCTCAACGGGTGATATCTCTGAACGGGAAGCCCGTTGCCACGCCGGCAGAATTTCAGGCGATGTTCGAAACATCGAGCCTGGGAGACAACATGGAGGTTGCAACGGTTTCGCCCAATGGCGAGAGCGGTAAATATCCAGGGGTGAGGCTGCATCCCTTCCCGGTTGCCGATTTGATCCGCTTATTCTGGCTGCCTTATGTCACCGGTCTGGCGTTTTTATCCCTTGGGGCATGGGTATATACCCAACGCGGGAAGGCGTATCCGGGGCGAGCTTTCGCCCTTTTCTGCATTTGCGCGGCGCTGGTGAATGGTTTGATGTTTGACCTGATAACCACCCATAACGCCCCCGCTCTATGGACGGCGGCGATTGCTTTTCAGGGTGGGGCTTTGTTCAGGTTGGGATTGGTATTTCCAGAAGATAAAAGCCCTCATAAATCTAGGGATTGGTATTTTTACACCCCGCTCCTGATTTCTCTGGCGTTGGCTGTTTGGGGGCTGATGGTCATCAATGACAATCATCGCCCCTGGGATTATGTCCTTGCCTGGCGTTTCAGCTACCTGTTAACCGGCTTTAGCATTGTCTTCTTTTTGGGGATGATGATTTTCCGGATGAAGACCGTGCATACCCCCCTGGCGCAGCAGCAGATTCGGATCATCTTATGGGGTAGTTTGTTGGCGTTTATCCCCATCAGCGTTTGGATGTTCGCCCCTCTCTTTGGGGTCTTGCTTCCCTGGAATCCAATCCTGTTTCTACCTCTTTTGCTCTTCTTTCCTCTCTCGATTGGAATTGCAGTTGCCAGATACCGCTTATGGGACATTGATGTTTTGATCAATCGCACCCTGGTTTATGGCGTCCTCACTTTTTTGCTTGGGGCGATTTACTTTGGCATTGTGATTATCCTTCAGAGCGGTTTCGAGTACATTACCCGCGCAGAATCCCCCTATATCGCGGTGGTCTCAACCCTGGCAATTGCGCTCCTGTTCAATCCCTTACGCAAGCGGATACAGACGTGGATTGATCAGCGCTTTTTTCGCAAAAAATATCATGCGCTCCGCGCAATCGAGTCCTTTGCGGACACCTTACGTCACGAAGCAGACCTGGATCATCTGACATACAGCCTCCTGACAGTGGTTAAGGATACGGTATCCCCTCAATTTGCAGAGCTTTGTAGCTGCGTCGGGACAGGGGAGGATGCGGACATCTCCCTGACAAATGACGACCCATTAGTAGATGTGCTCCATCGCTCCCGTGACGGCGTGGAACTGGACCATTTGAATATTGAATCGGCAAGTTTGGATGGTTTAAGGCGTAAAGGGATTGTGCTGGTGATGCCGGTAATCAGCCAGGGTGAATTGGTGGGGATGATCAATCTGGGTCCACACACGGGGGAACTGCCATACTCACTTGATGACCGCCGCCTGTTGAGCGCCCTAGCCGGACGAGTTGCTCCGGCGATGAGGATTGTGCAGATGATCCGCCAGGAGCGTTTGAACGCCTTAATGGATCAACAATATCTCAATGAGTTGCGTGTGGCTCGCCTGATACAACACACCCTGCTTCCTCAGGAGATGCCTGAATTGCCCGGCTGGTATATTACCGGGCATTATCAACCCGCCAGGGAGGTTGGTGGAGATTTTTATGATGTCATTGAGTTGAACGATGGTCGTCTGGGAGTGGTTATTGGTGACGCTACCGGAAAAGGCGTACCGGCGGCAATGGTCATGGCGGCAGCGCGCGGGGTTGTGCGGGCTATGGCGTTACAGATGGCTTCGCCCGGGACTGTATTACGAAGAGCCAACGAATTGCTCCTTCCCACCATGCCTCCCAATATGTTTGTCACCTGCCTTTACGCGGTGATTAACCCGCGAGATGGCTCGGTCACGTTTGCTAACGCCGGGCACAACCTGCCCTGCCTGACAGGAGAGGCGCGAGTTCTCGAAATGGACGCGCGGGGCATGCCGCTGGGATTGATGCCCGACATGGTTTACGAGGAACGTTGCGCCACCATCGAACCTGGGGAATGGGTTTTGTTCTACAGCGATGGTCTTGTGGAAGCGCATAACGCTTCGAGGGAGATGTTTGGCGTTCCCCGCTTGAGAGAAGTCTTGCTTAAGCCCCCTGCCGATTCGGATTTGATCCATATGGTGCTGGGTGCCTGGCATGCTTTCCTGGCAGACAGGAGTGACCAGGAAGACGATATGACTTTGATTGTATTGCAACGGGCAGGGGGATTAATCCCTCAACCTGTCCAGGTACTTTCACAATCGAATGTGGCGGTTCTGGAACAAACCGGCATGGATTAACTATGCGATGTTGGTGAACCGTTCTGGCGATTTGGGAGCGATCTGGATGGTATCTGTTTTTGAGATAGTAGCAAGTGAAGGTGGCTTATGATGATAGATCAGGGAACGGTTACTTTGGATTATCGCGATCAGACAGTTTTTGTGATGGAGCTGGTAGGGGACATTACGGCTGCTTCGGAAAGCGCCCTGATGCGGGCTTATCAAACCGCCAGCGAAAAAGGAGCCAGAATCCTGGTGCTGGATTTTAACCGGATGACTTATATGAATAGCAGCGGCATCGGGTTGCTGGTCACATTGCTGGTGCGGGCAAAAAGCCAAAATCAGAAGATGGCTGCCGTTGGCTTGGATGACCACTATCGCCAGATTTTCAACCTGACTCGTTTGAATGAGGCAATTCCTGTCTGTTCAGATATGAGCGAAGCGCTGGTTATTCTCAATGCCTTATAGATAGAGCGGCGAGCCTGGTTTTTTAAGACGCAGTCCTGCAGCAGACTTTCTTATCCAAGATTCAGGAAATTTTAAAGAATTGGGGCTATACTAAGCAAGCCTCCATAAAACACTTATTTGTCTGGAAAAGCAGACAATATAAGGCGCTGCCGCGCATGGGGCAATGATTACTAGAGGAGTTTTTGGGATGATCAATCAAACCAAAGGGAAATTTTCAGCTTTTATCGTGGTCTTATTGGCGCTCTCATTGCTGGCTCTTGCGTGTCGTATTTCTATACCGTCGGGGGAAGTATCTGCGCCGGTTGAGGTTGTCAAGACCGTTGTTGTCACCGTGGAATCTGGTCCGGCGCCGAGCAGCGAAAGCATTCAGCCGGTTCAACTCTCCCCGCAATCGCCAGAAGATGAACTGCTGGTTCAATTATATGCACGCGCCAATCCTGCGGTGGTCAATATCACAAACTATGTCAGGTCGGATAACCAGGTGA
>JBBIPD010000036.1:13537-14266 GCA_037443025.1 Chloroflexota bacterium | reverse complement strand
CTGGTAAATCTCACCCATATCCAGGAATGAATACCGCACCTGCACCGACTGACCATCCAATTGTACATCAGCCTGTTGGAGTTGGCGGCGCTGGCTGGCTTCCGCCTCAAAAATTGCAGCCGCCTTATTCGAATACCTCAAACGGAGAAAGTAAAAACCCACCCTGCCATCTGGATAGGGTAAGATTTGCTCAACCTGCACCCCGTCGAATTTCTCGTTGGCGATGATTTCCTGGTATTCTTCGGGGGTTACTACAAAGAGCATATCCTCTGTCAGAGGCAACTGGCGTTCGATATGCCCCCTGATGCTCCCCAGTTCCAGAGGCAGGGGGTCGCCCAGAAAGAAGCGCGCCAGGACATCCGTACCGTTTGCCCAGGTGGGAGAGAAGATGATTTTGGTCTGGGGGTGTCGCTCCAGGTAGGTTTTGGCTGCGGCAAATGCCTGTTGAGCGCCGTATTGCATGCCTCCCATGCCGTAATCCTTAAACCAAGTTGGACCGTTCGTCAGGCTATCCCGCAGGAGCCAAAAACAGGCTGCGCTCAGGGCAAAAAACAAGCTCAGCGCGACCACGACCTGCAAGAGCTGACGCCGCCATACCCAACCCGAAACAGGTCCAACGCCCCGACGTTGCAACCAGGCAATTGCCCCCTCGAGCCACGCCAGAGTCTGCTCCAAGCCCAGGGCAGTGAAAAGTACCAAAGGGACTACCAGAACCAGAAGCCGGGTGAT
>JBBIPD010000036.1:9306-13527 GCA_037443025.1 Chloroflexota bacterium | reverse complement strand
ACCCCAACCAGGGCGCTGCTCAACGGACCTGCCAGCAGAGCAACCAACAGCACCCGATACTGAGGCTGGCTCAGGTTCCTGATGGCGAGCCCCAAAATCCAATCCCAAAAAAGGCGAGAACAAGATTGGCAGGTGCCCATAGCCCTTCATTAAATGACGGGGCAAGTCTCGGTCGTTGGGGAGGAACCAGTACCTGGGGTCCAATCCATCCAGGTAGATACCGGCAAACCGCCTGAGTTTTTCGCCAAAGCTCAGGGGCTGAAGCCAATATGAGTCGAGCAGGTGCAGGTGCTCCAGGGCAGCAAAGGGGTGAGAGACCTGAAAGCGGAGGTATGGAAGCCCTAAAACCAGCGCCAGGAGCAACCCTCGTCCCACAACGCGCCGATTTTGCCTGTGATTTTGCGCAGCCGGGAGCAGGAGACGCAGGGCAGTGGCGGTCACCACAAGCTGACCCGGGCTATAGGTATAAAAAGCCAGAGCCGCCAGGACCAGGGTCAGGTAGAGATAGCGCGACGATCGCAAACGATATAGCAGATAAGCGTACAGCGCCATCGCGTACAACGAGACGAATTCGACCGTCTCAAAGGCGGTGCGCGAGTGTAGAAACCAGGCGGGCGCAAGGGAGAGCAATAGCGCCCCGCTCCACCAATAGCGCGCCTGGGTGAAATTGCGCAGGGTTAAGCCAACAGAGACCGCCGCAAGCAGGGAGCCAAACACGGAGACGGCGCGGGTGACGAAAACCGATTTGCCAAATATCAGGTAGGGAAAAATCTGGAGATAGACGCTGGTGCCGAGGTTGTAGTAGCTGCCGTTCTTGAAGAAAGTCGGCAGCAGTTCTTTCTCGCCGTTGCGCAAACCATCGCGCACAAAATCAGCCGCCAGGACGGTTTGCGCCGCCTCATCGGTGAAGAAATAGATAGGGAAACGGGTGAGACCGACGAGACGGGTCAGGAGATAAACCACCAGAGACAGCCCAAACAAAATCTCCGGCAGATGGGCAACAAACCTGTGTCCGGTTGCGGTCAGCCAGGCTTTAGTTCTCGCCGATTGAGAGGGCATAGTTGCCAGGGTATCCTAAACCTGTACCCACACGGAAAAAACCTGCGCCAGATTCGCTATCGAGCAGGGTACTCCCCCAACCCGGTATCAACCCTCCCGTCACCTGAGTCCCGTCTCCAGACGGGCAATGACCAGGCGCTGGATTTCGCTGGTGCCCTCGTAGATTTCGGTAATCTTGGCGTCCCGGAAATAACGCTCGATGGGTAGCTCTTTGCTGTAACCCATGCCCCCGTGAATCTGGACCGCGGCGTGGGTGACGAACATGGCGGTCTCCGAGGCAAACAGCTTCGCCATCGAGGCTTCCAGGGTGAAGCGCTCGCCGGTCTGCTTGGAGCGCTCCTTTGCCATGGCGGCGTTGTAGGTCAATAAACGGGCAGCTTCGATGCGGGTTTTCATATCCGCCAGTTTGAAAGAGATGCCCTGAAATTCGCCTATCTTCTGCCCAAACGCCTCCCGCTGACGGGCGTACTCCAGGCTCGCCTCATAGGCGGCTTCGGCAATACCCAAAGCCTGGGAGGCGATGCCAATCCGACCGGCATCCAGCACGGTCATGGCAATTTTAAATCCTTCCCCTTCTTCGCCCAGGCGATTCTCAACCGGGACGCGGTAATCCTCGAAGAGAATCTCGCTGGTGGCGGAGGCGCGGATACCCAGCTTGGGCTCCTTTTTGCCCACCGAGAAGCCCGGCTTATCGGTCTCGATGATGAAGGCGGTGATGCCGCGGTGTTTCTTCTCCGGGGCAGTCATGGTGAAGACCACGACATAATCCGCCACCGGTCCGCTGGTAACCCAGGACTTGCGCCCATTGAGGATATAGACATCGCCATCGCGCACCGCGCGACTGCGCATGGTGCCCGCGTCAGACCCGGACATGGGTTCGGTCAGGGAATACGCCCCAATCTTCTCGCCCGAAGCAACGCCGCGCAGGTATTTCTGTTTTTGGGCTTCTGTGCCGAACTTAAGAATACCAAAGCAGAACAGCGAGTTGTTCACCGACATGATCGTGCCATGCGCGGCGTCGGCTTTGCAGATTTCCTCCAAAGCCAGGACATAAGCTAGGGTGTCCATCCCGGCGCCGCCATACTCTTCGGGGACTTCGATACCCATGAAGCCCATGGCGCCCATCTTACGGATGGTGCCCGAGGGAAAATCGCCGGTCTCGTCAAACTCGGCAGCCACGGGGGCAATCTCCTTCTGAGCAAAATCGCGCGCCGCCTGGCGGATCATCTGATGTTCTTCGGTAAAGGGGAACAATCCATCGCCGGTCATACTTTTCCTCCTGGGGGATTTGGTTGGGTTAAGATGATTATAGCATGTCGCAGTTAGGGCGCTAACAGCTACTCTGGCAAATCCATCCTCAAAGATTGAATTTCATCTTATCAGCAATACTTTGCGTTTCTATCTCGCCTGGATTACAATCGTTGTTATCAAGAATTGACCCCAACCCGATCTCATCCCGCTTTTACTCAGCGAGATTATTAGATAACTCTCTACACTCGAAAAATTCTAAAGTCAGACAAAAAGGAATATCCCATGAAAATTCTCATCGCTGTGGATATGGAAGGCATCTCCGGGGTCACTTGCTGGGAGCATGTCACGCCGGGGCACGCCGAGTACGAGCGCTTTCGGCGGGTGATGACCGCCGAGGTCAACGCCGCCATCCAGGGCGCATTCGCGGGCGGCGCAAAGGAAGTGGTCGTCGCCGATGGGCATTGGAATAGCGGCAATATCCTCATTGAAGAACTGGATGAGCGCGCCAGGCTCAATTGCGGCACACCCTCGCCTTTCTCAATGGTAGAGGGAGTGCAAGACGGCGTGGATGGGGCAATGTTCGTGGGTTACCATGCCCGCTCCGGCAGCGCCAACGCCATCCTCGACCACACCTGGTCGAGCAAATGCGTGGCAAACCTGTGGGTGAATGACCTGCTGATGGGTGAGAGCGGTCTGAACGCGGCTGTGTGCGGTTATTTCAACACGCCGGTGCTGATGGTCAGCGGCGACCAGAGCGTGTGCGCCGAGGCTTCAGAAATGCTGGGTCCGTTGGAAACGGTTGTGGTCAAAAAGGCGAGCGGTCGGGCGTCTGCATCCTGCCTGGCGCCTCGGTCAGCGCAGGATTTAATCCGCCAGGCGGCGACGCGTGCGGCGCAACGGCTGGCAAGTCACCAGGCGCCGCCTCCATTTCGCCTGCCAGAACCCATCCATGTGGTGGTGGAGCTGTTCTACAGCGAGATGGCGGATAAAGCCTGCTTGCTCCCAGGAGCAAAACGCCTGGATGGACGCAGGGTAGAAATCCACGCCGCCAGCATGCCGGAGGCTTACCGCAGTTTTCGAGCAGCGGTGGCACTGGCGCGGGGTTGAACATGAACACCATAGAAGAAGTTTTGAACCACCTGAAATCGCTTGCCAACCCCGAAAATGTGCGGGGCATGGCGCGCTTCGGCATCAACCCGCAGGGCACGCTGGGGATTTCGATTTACACCCTGCGCCCTCTGGCAAAGCAGTTAGGCGTCAACCACGGGCTGGCGTTAGAGTTGTGGGAATCGGGCGTCCACGAAGCGCGCCTGCTGGCTGGGTTCATTGACGATCCGAGGCAGGTCACTCCCGAGCAGATGGAACGCTGGGTGAGCGATTTCGATTCGTGGGATGTTTGCGACCAGGTGTGCAGCAACCTGTTCGACCGCACCCCATACGCCTACCAGAAAGCGTTCGAATGGAGCGAGCGAGAGGAGGAGTTCGTCAAGCGCGCCGGGTTTGTACTGATGGCGGCGCTCTCTGTGCACGACAAGAAAGCCCCTGATGAACGGTTCCTGGCATTTCTGCCCGTCATCATCCGAGAAGCGAGCGATGAACGCAACTATGTCAGGAAAGCCGTCAACTGGGCATTGCGTCAGATTGGCAAACGCAACCGCAGCCTCAACCAATCTGCCATCCAAACCGCGCAAGAGATCAGCCAGATGAATTCACCCGCTGCCCGCTGGATCGCCAAAGACGCCCTGCGCGAGCTCACCAGCGCGAAGGTGCAGGCGCGGCTAAAGATGTGATATAAAACCGTCAAATATGCAATCCTCCTACTTGCTGATCAACGATCTGCGCCTGCATTATCTACGCTGGAACCGGGGCGGCTCCGGATTACCGGTGGTGCTGCTCCACGGGCTGGCGTCG
>JBBIPD010000036.1:8244-9277 GCA_037443025.1 Chloroflexota bacterium | reverse complement strand
CCCCACCTGGCTGAGGCTGATCATGATGTGATTGCGCCCGATTTGCGCGGACATGGACTGACAGACAAGCCCGACGGGGATTACAACACTGATATATTCCGGCGTGACCTGGCAGAGATCATCAACGCCTTAGACCTAACCCATCCCCTGCTGGTCGGGCATTCCTGGGGGGCGCTCCTTGTGCTGGATTACGCCGCGCACATATCCATCGGGGCGCGCTCACCCCGCGGCATTGTCCTGGTGGATGGCGGGATGAATCAGCTCAATCAGATACCCGGCGCTACCTGGGAATCAATCCGTCAGCGCCTTACCCCACCTCGCCTGGCAGGTATGCCGGTGGACGCCTTTGTGGAACGCCTGCAGGGTGCAAACAGCAGATGGCAGCCCGACGAGCAGGCAATCCAAATCATCCTGGCAAATTTAGATATCCACGATGATGACACGATAAGCCCAAAGTTGAGTTTTGAGCATCACATGCAAATTGTTCGCGCCATTTGGGAGTTCAAAACCCTTGATTGCTACGATCGCCTGAACTGTCCGGTGCTATTGTTACCAGCGCGCCCGCCGTCTCCCCAGAGCGAAGCGGAAATGGAATTCCTGACTGCCAAGGAGCAAGGGATAAGGCAAATCCAATCACGCCACCCAAAGGTGAGGGTACTCTGGCAGGAGGACACCATCCATGACATCCCCCTGCAAAAACCGGGAGAACTGGCAGCGCTTATCAACCAGTTTGCGGCGACGCTCTAACTGAATTGTAAGGATTTATCTATATAACTTGACGCTCCGGCAATCTTGTGCTAGTATCATTGCAAATCGGCAATTTGAATTGGATTTCTGACTTCCCACGCAAGGGCACCCAGATTTAAGGGTGGTTTCTTCTTATAAGGAGCATGTCCATGGTCAATCAGCGTTTACGAATTGTTTTCGTATCTATCTTGCTCATTTTGGGGCTGGCAGCCTGCGTCCGTCCGGCGTCCACCCCTCCCAGCGCCGAGGCAACCCCAACCAACGTTGGCAGTTTTCCGGTGCCGGG
>JBBIPD010000036.1:0-8229 GCA_037443025.1 Chloroflexota bacterium | reverse complement strand
TTGAAAAAGCCGCCACCCAAACCGTAATGGCGCAGATGGGTACCCCCATCTCATCTCCAACTCCGGTGTTGGTCGAAGCAACCCCCGTCCCCGTGGAAGCGACCCCTGTCACAGAAGCCACCACGGTAGTGCAACTTCCAGAAGCCCCCGTGGCGGCGGCAGCCACTTCCACCCCCATCTCGGTGCCCACAGCCACACCCGGCATACCCTCATCCTGGACGCTGCAAAAGGGCGAGCACCCCTATTGCATTGCCCGCCGCTTCAATGTCAATCCAGACGAATTGCTGCGCGTCAATGGGCTGAGCGCCAATTCGCTCGTCTATGGGGGAATGGTGCTCAAAATCCCTCAAACGGGTAATCCCTTCCCGGCGGCGCGCACCCTCAAGCCGCACCCGGACAACTACACAGTATCTTCGGGCGATACGATTTACTCGATCGCCTGCCTCTACGGCGATGCTGACCCTTACGCCATCGCCGCAGCAAACGGGTTGACCTCGCCCTATACGCTCAAAGCCGGGCAAACCCTTTACATCCCCTGAACCACAACCCTGATTGTGGATCTTGCGCTTCACAGGAGTAGCCGGGTTTCAATCTCTGGCTACTCCTGAATTTTTACAGCGGAAGGCATGAGACGATGAAATTCGATACGCTGGAATCAAAAACAATTTATCGGGGCAGGGTCTTCAGCCTGCGCCTGGACCAGGTGCGAATGCCGAACGGCAATCAGACCCAGGTTGACATCATTGACCACCCCCCGGCGGTTACCCTGGTGCCGGTTGACGCCGAGAACAATATCTGGTTTATTCGCCAATACCGTCATCCCATCGGCGGGGAGATTTTGGAGCTGCCAGCCGGGGTGATAGAAGCCAATGAACCCCCAGATGAATGCGCCCGGCGAGAAATTAGGGAGGAAACGGGAATGTCGGCAGGCAACATCCAGCCGATTGGGGCGTTCTACCAGGTGCCAGGATACTCCACCGAATATCTCTACATATACCTCGCCTGGGACTTAAAACCTGATCCGTTACCGGGAGACGAAGACGAGTTCATTTGTCGAACGCATCCCCATAGACAGGGCTTACCGGATGGCAGAAAATGGGGAAATCCCGGATTCAAAAACATTGGCGGCGCTGCTGCTCGCCGCGCCGCATCTAAAGGGCAGAATCCGAGCCGATCAGGGTTGAAGCGGGTCAGCGCCGGAGGGTTGGTCTGTTCCTGGAGGCTGGTCGCTGGGGGGCAGGTGGCGCTTTTTAGTCGGTCCATGCTGACCAGCTTCGGGATGGAGGATGGCGTTGAGCCACTTGATGGCGCGTGGATCATACTCTCGCCTGCCGCACATATCGCACACCCAGGCAGGAAAGTTAGGCACCGTTATCAGTTCATCATTCAACCAGGTAAAATAGGTGATGTGCCGCAGGTGAAGCACACCCGCCTGGCATTCAGGGCAGGGCGCAATGGTCTGTTCAGATTTGGATGGACGCTCTTTATCCATATTGCTATTATACGTCAACAATGGCTCTTATTCCAGTGAAACTAACAATATGGTATATTGTGAAATAACCCAAAATCAGAGGAAGGGTTTATGGAGTTAAATAACGAACGCAATCCTGGGATGCCGCTCGACCTGGATTGGGTGATGGGAGCCCATGTCAACCGCAGCGCGGTTGAACGCCGAGTCGCAACCCTGCCTGGGCGGCGGACGGTCAAGAAAGAATGGCAAGCCGCCTGGCTGCTGCGGGCAATTACCTGCATTGACCTGACCACTCTCTCGGGAGATGATACCCCGGGACGGGTGAGGCGCCTGTGCGCCAAAGCCAAGCAACCTGTGCGCCCCGACATGCTCGAGGCGTTGGGCGTGGGTGATAAACGCATCACCGTGGCGGCAGTCTGCGTCTATCCCAGCCGGGTTAAAGACGCAGTGCAGGCGCTCCAGGGGAGCGGGATACCGGTGGCGTCGGTGGCTACCGGCTTCCCAGCCGCTCAGACCCCGCTGGCTCAGCGGGTGGGAGAAATCGAACAGGCGATCGAAGCCGGAGCGAAGGAGATTGATGTGGTCATCAATCGCACCCACGTCCTGACCGGCGACTGGCAATCGCTCTACAAAGAGGTCAGACTCTTTCGCGAAACCTGCGGCGACGCCGCTCACATGAAGACCATCCTGGCGACAGGCGATTTGGGGACGCTGAAGCAGGTCTACCAGGCTAGTCTGGTGGCGATGATGGCTGGCTCAGACTTCATCAAGACCTCAACCGGCAAAGAGAGCGTTAACGCCACCCTGGAAGTCAGCCTGGTAATGGCTCGCGCCATTCGGGACTATCTCGATCGCACAGGGTATAAAGTCGGGTTCAAACCTGCGGGCGGCATCAGCAAAGCCAAGCAGGCGTTGGTCTGGCAGGCCCTGATGAAAGAGGAGCTGGGCGTCGAATGGATGATGCCCAACCTGTTCCGCTTTGGCGCCAGCGGTCTGCTCACCGACCTGGAACGCCAGCTCTCGCATTACCTGACCGGTCATTACGCCGCCCGGCATCATATGCCGATGGGTTAGCCTCTCTTCGTAGATTGGGAGCGATAGATGAACCTATTGGAGATATTCAACTCAATGGAATATGGCAAAGCCCCCGAGTCGCCCGATGCAGCTAACGCCTGGCTGGATGAGCATCAACGCAAGTTTGGGCTGTTCATTAACAACCGTTGGGTGACGCCGCCCGGCATCAGCTTCTACCCCAGCTATAATCCTGCAACCGGGGAAAAATTAGCCGAGACCGCCCAAGCCACGCAGAAAGAAGTGGACGAGGCGGTTGCTGCTGCCCGTCAGGCGTTCAAAAGCTGGAGTAAAACGCCCGGCGTGGCGCGCGCCCGCTATCTGTACGCAATCGCCCGCAACATCCAAAAGCACCACCGCTTGCTGGCAGTGCTGGAGTCGATGGATAACGGAAAACCCCTGCGCGAGTCGCGCGATATCGATGTGCCTCTCCTCGCCCGCCATTTCTACTACCATGCCGGTTGGGCGCAATTGATGGAGACCGAGCTGCGCGATTACCAACCCGTGGGCGTCATCGGGCAGATCATCCCCTGGAACTTCCCGCTGCTCATGCTCGCCTGGAAGATCGCCCCAGCCATCGCTCTGGGGAACACGGTGGTGCTTAAGCCCGCCTCATATACCCGCCTCTCGGCTTTGCTCTTTGCCGAGGTGGTCGCCGAAGCCGGTTTGCCGCCGGGGGTCATCAATATAATCACCGGCAGCAGCAAAACCGGCACCATGATCGTGACCCATCCGGACGTTGACAAAATCGCCTTCACCGGATCAACCGAAGTGGGTCGCATCCTGCGCCGTCAAACGGCAGGCTCAGGCAAGAAACTCTCCCTGGAGCTTGGGGGCAAATCTCCTTTCCTGGTGTTCGAAGACGCCGATTTGGACAGCGCAATCGAAGGCGTGGTGGATGCCATCTGGTTCAACCAGGGGCAGGTCTGTTGCGCTGGCTCGCGCCTGTTGGTGCAGGAGAACATCGCTGATCGCTTCATCCAGAAGCTGAAAGCGCGCATGGCGCGTCTGCGCGTCGGCGATCCGCTGGATAAATGCATTGATATCGGCGCGATCGTTGATCAGACCCAATGGGAGACAATTGACAGTTGGGTCAAGCGCGGGGCGCAGGAGGGCGGGGAAATCTTCCAACCAGCCATCGAACTGCCCCAGAAAGGCTGTTTCTACGCCCCCACCCTGATCACCGGATTGCAACCGGCAGCGGAAACCGTCCAGGAGGAGATTTTTGGACCGGTGCTTGTCTCTCTCACCTTCCGCACCCCCGAGGAGGCGGTCGAGCTGGCAAATAACACCCGCTATGGTCTGGCTGCCAGCGTCTGGAGCGACAACATCAACCTGGCTTTAGATGTCGCCAGCAAACTAAAAGCCGGCACGGTCTGGGTGAACAGCACCAACCTCTTCGACGCCGCTTCTGGTTTTGGCGGTTATCGCGAGAGCGGCTTCGGACGAGAAGGCGGAAAAGAGGGGTTGTTCGAATATCTACGCCCTGCCTATCAGGAGCGTCCCCGCCCGGCGTTCACGCCGAGCGAGGAGTCGGTTAGAAAATCAACCTGGGGAGCGCACACGCCAACCATCCCGATTTTGCCCTCCGACGGCAAGTTCACCCCCGACTTGATCCCGCCAGTTGATCGCACACCGAAACAGGTACGCCCCGATGGGAACTACACCCGCGCCGTTCTGGGTCGCAAAGGCGAGATTGTCGGGCAAGTGGGGGACGGCAACCGCAAGGATATTCGCAACGCGGTTGAAGCCGCCCATGCCGCACACAGCGCAAAACCTGGCTGGGCGATGCGTCACGGCTACAACCGCTCCCAGATTCTTTACTTTATTGCAGAGAACCTGTCCGCCCGCAGCGAGGAGTTCGCCCGCCGAATTGTGAGCATGACCGGACAATCCCTGAAATCAGCCCAGGTCGAAGTGGAGACCTCTATCAGCCGCCTGTTCACTTACGCGGCATGGGCGGATAAATACGGCGGCGCAGTCCAGGAGACCACCCTGCATGGGGTCACACTGGCAATCAACGAACCAATCGGCGTCATCGGTATCGCCTGTCCGGATGAATACCCCTTGTTGGCGTTTGTCTCCCTAATGGCGCCGGCGATCGGGCGCGGCAATACCGTTGTCATCATCCCCAGCGAGAAGTATCCCTTGAGCGCCACCGACTTCTACCAGGTGCTGGACACCTCAGATGTGCCCCCTGGCGTGGTCAATATCGTCACCGGCGACCGGGATCACCTGACCAAAACCCTCGTCCAGCATGAAGATGTGGACGCGGTCTGGTATTTCGGCACCGCCGAGGGCAGCTATCACGTGGAGTATGAGTCCGCGGCAAACATGAAACGCACCTGGGTCAATTATGGCATGCCTCGGGACTGGCTGGACCCCCGCCAAGGCGCAGGCGAGGAATTCTTACATCAGGCGACCCAGGTGAAGAACATCTGGGTGCCAACCGGGGAATAAGTGGCAAAGGGGGCGAAACCAGCTCAGGGATTCGCCCCCCTTGCCCCCGCGTGTTCCACCAAGCCCCACTCCGAAGGAGGCCAATAAATCAACACCGCTTTACCGATGACATAATCCATCGGCACCGCGCCCCAATTGTGGGAATCGGATGAGTTGTTGCGATTATCCCCAAGCACGAACAGGCTGTCCTCGGGTACAACCCAGCTCCCGCTGTAAGCTGGCGGTTGCAGGATGTAGGGTTCATGCAGGACCTCCCCATTTACCCGCACCTGCTTATTGGCAATAACCACCTCGTCCCCCGGCAGCCCAATAACCCGTTTGATGTATTCCTGATCTGGATTGCGTGGAAACATAAACACAATCACATCGAACCGTTGGACAGGCGCAAACTTATAAGCCAGTTTGTTGACGATCACAAACTCGCCGCTGTGCATGCTGGGTTCCATGCTAAAGCCATCCACCCGGATGCGCGCGGTGACAGCGTTGATGCCCAGGAACAGAACGGCTGAAATGAGCAGGGTTTCCAAGATATCCCGGAGCAGCCGCGCCGCGCCAGAGCGGCTGGGCTTGGGTGAAGCCGCAGGGGGGTACGCTTCTGACGGGATTTCCTCACGCTCGCGATTCATTTGCTTCTGTCTCAGTAAGGTGTTTCAAGAATGGGCTGGCAAGAAGGAGGCACAATCTATCGTTTGCGCGCTTTCAGCACCAGGCGTATCGGCGTCCCCAGGAATCCATGCGTCTGGCGAATTTGATTCTCCAAAAACCGCATATAGGAGAAATGAGCCAGCTTAGGGTCGTTGACGTATAACAGAAAAGTGGGCGGGTCGCTGCGCACCTGGGTGCCGTAATAAATCTTGAACTGCCTGCCAGCATGGCTTGGACCTGGCTGCAGGCTCTGGGCGCGCTGCAGCACCTGGTTCAACTGTGAAGTGGACAGGTGGATGAGTCGCTCCTCCTGAACGCGCAGGGCGAGCGGCAAAACCTGGTCAACTCGCTGACCGGTTTTAGCCGAGATGAACAACACCGGCACATAATCCATGAAATTCAACTCCTGGCGCACCAGGCGGGTGAAATTATCCATGGTATAGCTGTCTTTGGGGATTGCATCCCATTTGTTCACCACCACCACTGCGCTCTTCCAGGCGTCCAGAATAAAGCCCGCGATGTGAGCGTCCTGCGCCGTCAAACCGCTGGTGGCATCAACAACCAACAGGCTGACATCTGCCCGCTCGATGGCGCGCAGCGAGCGCAGGACGCTGTATTTTTCCACGCCCGGTTCGATTCGCCCCCTGCGCCGGATTCCGGCAGTGTCAATCAAGGTGATGGGGATGCCCTGATATTCCAGCGGGGTGTCTATTGCGTCCCGCGTGGTCCCCGGAATCGGGCTGACGATTGCCCGCTCCTGCCCCAAAAGCCGGTTCAACAGGCTGGATTTGCCCACATTCGGCTTGCCCACAATCGCGATTTTGACCGACTCGTCTTCGGTTTCTTCGCCCTGGGTTTCAAAGGTAGCCACCAGGGCATCCAACATGTCCCCGGTGCCGGTGCCATGCAGGGCTGAGATTGGATAAGGCTCACCCATTCCCAATTCGTAGAACTGCAAGGCTTGCATCCGGCGCGCTTCGCTATCGGCTTTATTCACCACCAGAATGACAGGCGGAACCAGCTTGCCGCCGCGCTCCTTTTGGCTGCGGCGTAATATCTGCGCCACCTCCCGGTCTGCGGGCGTGACCCCGCTTTCGGCGTCGGTGATGAACAGCACGCTATCCGCCTCCCGAATGGCAATCTCCGCCTGGGCGCGGATTTGAGCGATGAACTCAGCCGAGCCAACAGAAAGCGGCGCCTGACCTCTCCCTACCTGGGTGGGATCAATGCCGCCCGTATCCACAATGGTGAAGCTCACCCCCGCCCATTCGGCTTCTGCCACCAGGCGATCGCGGGTGGTGCCGGGTGTCTCATCCACCACAGCCAGCCGCTCTTCTGCCAGGCGGTTAAAGAGGGTGCTTTTCCCCACATTTGGACGACCCACCAGGGCAACAACCGGTTTCATGCCAGCTTCTCCCTCATGGGGTGGGGGTAACCGTTATATTCGGAACGGGAGTGATAATGGTTGCGGCGGGAGACGCCACACCCGTTGGGGTTGGCGTTGGCGTGGGCAAGCGGATGATTTGAACTTCCACCGTCTCAGGCTGGATATATACCACCCTGACCTGATTGGGGAGAAGGTCCACAACCGGTTTCACCTGATAGATTCCCGGTTCCAACCCGTTTAAATTGACCGCCACCCGTATCTCAGCCGGTTTGAGGTTGTTCAAAATGGGCAACGAGCCTGCCAGGAGCAGCTCCACGCTTTCCGGCGAGAGCAGCGCATCCATATCCGGAGGCAAGCCAATTGCTTCAATGGGCAGGGTAATTGGGAGAGTCCCATTTTGAGCCGCAATGCTCAAACGCACCAAAACGCTCTCTTCTCCCACCAGGGTCACGCCCTGGGGCAGATTGAGCGTCGCGCGAATATCCACGTCATCGCTCAAACCGGTCAGGTCAATCACATTGGTCTCCACATACCCGGGAAGCTCGTTCACAAGTTGCGGGTCGCTGGAGAAAACGGTCACATTCGGCGGAGTGACCGAAATATTGGTCAGCCAGTAGTTATCCGCCGGTTCGCCTGTCGTCACAACCTTGACCACCACATTGCGATAGCCGCCCAGCAGGCTCACCGGCTGCACCAGGCGAACCGTTGCCGGGGTAATTTCAATCCCCGTAACCAGATTGCCGGCTTCGTCCAGAACCTGCACCGGCACATCTCGCCGCACGGTCGCATTTGCGCCGGAGATATCCATACTCACCTTGACCTGTTTTACCCGATTCACCCGCGATTCTGGACCAGAGATGGTTACCTGCTGTGGGTCAACCGAAGCCAAACCGCGTCGGTAGCCGAGAGCTGGTTCTCCGGTGACTGTGTAATTCACCGTAAACTGGCTGGTTTTATATGGCTCCAGGAGGACTTCGACCGCTTCGGGTTCAACCCGAATGATCTGGTAAGGGTTCACCTGAACCTGGGTTCTCACTTCAACCGTATGGGCGCCTTTCTCCAAGCCGGAGAGATCAATCCAGGCGCGGATGAGTTCCGGGTTCTCGGTTAACCTGTTCCAGACCGAACGCGGGGCGTTCAAGGTAATGCGCACCTCGCCGGGGAGATTGTTCAGTTGCAACATGGACGGGTCCTG
>JBBIPD010000035.1:5349-14358 GCA_037443025.1 Chloroflexota bacterium | reverse complement strand
AAGAGGGATGAAATTCATCCTCGAAACGGTAACCAGGTCCTCCGCGACCGCTGCCGGTCGGGTCGCCGCCCTGCGCCATAAAGTCTTTGATAACCCGGTGGAAAATCGTGCCGTTGTAAAATCCCTGGCGCGCCAGAAAAACAAAATTGTTCACCGTTTTAGGCGTTTTATCGGCGAAGAGATTGAGATGAATCTCCCCAATATCTGTGCTGATGATGGCGATATATTGCTTCTTGGGGTCAATCTCCATCGCCGGAGATTTTGACCATTGTGGGGGATGAGAGGTCATTCACTGTTCCTTTCTGTGGATAGGTTAGCGATACTGTACAGCGCGCAGGAGCGATTCCAGGCGGGCAACGACCATATCAATCGCCACGACATTCATCCCTCCTTCGGGGATGATGATATCCGCGTAGCGTTTTGAGGGTTCGACAAACTCAAGATGCATCGGTCGCACTGTTGCCAGATATTGCTGAACGACGGATTCGGTGGTTCGACCCCTTTCAAGGATATCTCTTTGTAAACGGCGGATGAAGCGGATGTCGGGGTCGGTATCTACGAATATCTTGACATCGAAGAGCTTACGCAGTTCTGGTTCCACAAAAATCAGGATGCCTTCGACCAGGATGACGGGTTGCGGTTCGATGTGCACCGTCATCGAAGTGCGGTTATGCGCCTTGAAATCATAAATCGGCATCTCAACCGGCTGGTAGTTCTTCAGTTGTTTGATATGCTGGATCAACAAGTCGGTGTCCAGTGAGTCTGGATGATCAAAATTAACTGCAGCTCGTTGGTTGGGCGGGAGATCGCTCAGATCTTTATAATAGGCGTCATGTTGTAGAAAGGCGATGTGATCTGCGCCAACCCTATCCACGATGAGATGAGCAACCGTTGTCTTGCCTGAACCGCTTCCCCCGGCAAGACCGATGACAAGAGGGGTTGCACGATTAATCATGTTGGAATTATACTGGACGGAGAAAAATTTTGGAAAGGAAAAAACCGTGTCGCCTGTAAAAGGCGACACGGTTCAAGCCACCGAAGGGATTCGAACCCTTGACCTAACGTTTACGAAACGCTTGCTCTGCCGGCTGAGCTACGGTGGCGGTTAAGATTGCAAAAGGCATTATACAAGGGTTGACTGCCTTTTGCAAGGAGGCGTCAAATCACTGTGCATGTTGCAATGCTTTCATATCACACCTGCCCGCTGGCGACGTTGGGTGGAAAAGACACGGGTGGGATGAACGTTTATGTCCGTGACTTGACCCGTCAGCTTGGTCGAATGGACATCCATGTGGATGTGTTCACCCGCTCTCAAGACGAACACGTCCCCCATGTCTTACATGATTTGGGATACGGCAATCGGGTTGTCCATGTCCCGGCGGGTCCTGAGATTCCCCTCCCCAAACAGGATTTGATAACCCATCTTGACGCGTTTGTGGATGGAATTAAAGATTTTGCCCACCACAAGGGTATTCAATATGATGTCATCCACAGCCATTATTGGATGTCCGGTCTGGCTGCGAAGGAGCTAAAGAAAGCCTGGAATGTCCCGATTGTCCACATGTTCCATACTTTGGGATTGATGAAGCGCCGGGTCGCCCGCGACCCAAGCGAGGCAGAAGGCGATTACCGCATCCGTGGCGAAATGGAGGTTTTACGGATAGCCGATAGGGTTGTGGCAGCCACGCCGGCTGAGCTGGCGCAGTTGCAGTGGTTGTATCAGGCAGATACGCGTAAGGTGGTGATCATCCCCCCTGGGGTGGATATCAGCCATTTTTATCACATCCCAGACGATGAGGCAAAAGAGTTCATCGGCGTACCCCCTTGCGAAAAAATGCTGCTCTTCGTGGGGCGGATTGAACCGCTCAAGGGGATTGATACGCTGATGAAAGCGCTGGCGATCATGCGTCAATCCGGATTGTATGTCTGCCTGGTGGTAATCGGCGGCGACCCCGTTGTTGGTCCTGAAACTCTGGATAGCGAGATGGGACGGTTGCAGGCATTGCGCGAGCAAATTGGCTTGAAGGATTTGGTGACTTTTTTAGGGAAACGGGGGCAGGACACATTGCCTTACTATTATTCGGCAGCAGAAGCGGTGGTGGTGCCTTCCCATTATGAATCGTTTGGGATGGTGGCATTAGAAGCAATGGCTTGCGGCGCGCCTGTGGTTGCGTCTCAGGTGGGGGGATTGGCGTTCTTAGTGCAGGATGGTGTCACCGGATTCACTGTCCCGGTAGATGACCCTCAGGCAATGGCGGAGAAATTGAGCAGGATAATCACCGATGAGGCGTTGCGTAAGCGAATGAGCGAGAACGCCATCAAACTGGCTCATGAATATCGCTGGGAAAATATTGCCGAAAGGGTGGCGAAAATATATGAGAGCGTCGCCAGACGATAAAGTAAGCCAAGATATTGGGTTGACTCTCCTGAATTCATAGAAGATTGTAAGAGTGTCGTCATCTGATTGTGACAAATGTCCATTGTCATACTGGTATTTATGATGGATAATCATAATGCTCCCGATTGATGCCTTGACTGGAATGATGATTATCAGGGGTGATGTTGGGAGTGTATAGGAAAAATCATCATGCCAGATTGAAATCTAATTGATTCATCATTTGAATTTAAGGAGAATGTAATGACTGCGCAAATCATTGATGGAAAAGCGATTGCCGAAAAAGTGCGGAATGAAGTCGCGGCTGAGGTGGCGAAAATGCTCGAAGCCGGTTTGGAACCGCCGGGGCTGGCGACGGTTTTAGTGGGGGAGAATCCAGCCTCCAAGGTCTATGTTTCAATGAAGCGGAAAATGTGCGCCGAATTGGGCATCCGGTCGTTCGGACATGAATTGCCTGCGACAGCCACCCAGGAGGAGGTCGAGGGTTTGGTCAGGGAGTTAAATGCCAACCCGCAGGTGAATGGTATCCTTGTCCAGCTTCCTCTTCCCGCCGGACTTGACGAAGAACGTGTCTTGAACGCAATCAGCATTGAGAAGGATGTGGATGGGTTTCATCCCATCAACATCGGTCGTCTGGCGCAGAAAGGGCGTGAGCCGTTGTTCGTTCCTTGTACGCCGGATGGGTGTATTTACCTGCTTGATCAGGTAGGCGTTAAGTTGGAAGGCACCAATGCGGTTGTGCTGGGTCGTTCCAATATTGTGGGTATGCCGGTGGCTCTGTTGCTGGTCAGACGGAATGCGACGGTCACAATCTGCCATTCACGCACCAAAGATTTACCCAGCGTGGTGCGGAGCGCGGATGTGTTGATTGCGGCAGTTGGAAGAGCTGAAATGGTTCGCGGGGATTGGGTGAAGCCCGGAGCGGTGGTCATTGATGTTGGCACCAATCGCATTGATGATCCGTCTCACCCGAAGGGTTCGCGATTGGTTGGCGATGTGGCTTTTGATGAGGTCAAGGAAGTGGCAAGCGCGATCACTCCGGTTCCTGGCGGGGTTGGACCGATGACCATCGCGATGTTGATGAGAAATACCATGCGCGCGGCTAAGATGGCGCACAACTTGCCTCTGTAAGCTATCGTTGCATTACAATGGCGCTGCTCGGGAGGGCAGCGCTATTTTTTAATTTGTCAGACAATTGACAAAGCAAAAGGTCTTTGATAAACTATATTTGTCTGACATTTTGTAAAGCCGAGTTTTCCAATATCTTGTTTATCATGTAGATCAAAGTCATTGATCTGGAGACAGTCGCTTATGTCCACCCTCCTTGTTAAACACGCGGCGGTATTGGTGACAATGGATGACCATCGCCGGGAGATACCCGACGGTGGTCTTTTAGCGCAGGATGGGTTCATCCAGCAGGTGGGGCAGACCAGCGACCTTCCAGAGCATGCCGACGAAATCCTGGACTTGACCGACCATATCGTTTTGCCGGGATTGGTTAACACGCACCACCATTTTTATCAAACGCTCACTCGGGCAGTGCCAGCCGCCCAGAACGCCAACCTTTTCAATTGGCTGAAGACGCTGTACCCCATATGGGCGCGAATCATGCCCGAGGATATCCGCATATCCACCCAGACTGCGCTTGCCGAGCTGGCATTGTCGGGTTGCACCACCGCCTCTGACCATCTGTATCTATTCCCCAATGGCTCTACCCTGGAGGATGAAATTCAGGCGTCAGAGGCGATTGGGATGCGCCTCCATGCTTCCCGCGGTTCGATGAGTCTGGGGGAAAGCCAGGGCGGGTTGCCGCCAGACAGCGTGGTAGAAGACGAAGAATATATCCTCAAAGACTCGCAGCGCTTGATTGAGACTTACCATGACCCCAACCCCGGCGCGATGGTTCAAATTGGATTGGCGCCCTGCTCGCCCTTCAGTGTTACCCCTGAATTGATGCGCCAGAGCGCCTCTTTAGCCCGCGAGTATGGGGTGCGACTTCACACCCACCTGGCGGAAACCAAAGACGAGGAAATATTCTGCCTCCAAAAATTTGGATACCGACCGGTGGCATACATGGAGGAGCTCAATTGGGTCGGTCCGGATGTCTGGTTTGCCCATTCGGTGCATGTGAATCAAGAAGAAATCAGACTCTATGCTGAGACAGGTTGCGGGGTGGCGCATTGCCCGACGTCAAACATGCGCCTGGCTTCGGGGATTGCGCCTGTCCTGAAGATGTTGCAAGCGGGTGTGAAAGTTGGTTTGGGGGTGGATGGTTCTGCCAGCAATGATGGGTCTCATCTTCTCGAGGAGGCGCGCCAGGCAATGCTGGTCTCCCGCGTGCTGGCTGGTATTCAGGGAGCCTCCCAGTCCCAGGCGGAGTCGATGCCGTTGATAACCGCCAGGCAGGCGTTGGAGATTGCCACCCGCGGCGGCGCCTCTGTCCTGGGGCGGAGCGATTTGGGGTCTCTCGAGGAGGGGAAGTGCGCCGATTTCTTTGCAATCAATCTCAATCGCCTGGAGTACGCCGGGGCATGGCATGATCCGGTGGCAGCGGTCGTATTCTGCGCCCCGGTGCAGGTGGATTACAACTATGTTGCAGGGAAAAAGATCGTTGATCATGGGCAACTTGTGAATCTCGATTTGCCGGTATTGGTTGATAAACACATCCGGGCTGCTCGTCGTTTGTTGAGCGAGGTGTAGTAATGTATCGTCATCCACAACGTCAATTTTCATCAATTCATCTGGTAGATGTGGCGATGGGGCGGAAACCTGCCGATATGGTCATCCGGGATGGTTTATGGGTCTGCGTTCAATCCGGAGAAATCATCCCTCATACCGATATCGCCATGGTTGATGGTCGTTTTGCTTTTGTTGGTCCAGATGCATCCCACACCATTGGTGAAAACACACACGTGATTGAAGCCCAAGGGAGATACCTGGTCCCCGGTTTGTTAGATGGTCATATGCACGTCGAGTCTGGCATGCTGACCGTGACCGAATTTGTGCGGGCTGTGATTCCCCACGGCACAACCGGGATGTTCATTGACCCACACGAAATCGCCAATGTGTTTGGATTAAAAGGCGTCCGTCTGATGGTGGATGAAGCAGCCAGCCAGCCGATACATGTTTGGGTTCAGGTGCCTTCCTGCGTCCCTTCAGCGCCCGGACTGGAAACCCCTGGCGCCAGCATCGAGCCCGAAGACGTGGCAGAGGCATTGACCTGGGATGGTGTGATCGGGCTGGGGGAAGTGATGAACTTCCCTGGAGTGTTCAGCGGGGATGAGAAAATGCACGCCGAAATCGGGGCAGCCAGCCAGGTGGGCAAGGTAATCGGCGGGCATTACGCCTCGCCGGATTTGGGTCTACCGTTCTATGGATATGTTGCGGGCGGCGCTCAGGATGACCACGAAGGCACGCGCCTGGAAGATGCCATCGCCCGCGTCCGGCAGGGGATGAAACCCATGCTGCGATTCGGCTCCGCCTGGCACGATGTCGACGCTCAGATTCGGGCGGTGACAGAGTTCGGGATGGACCCGCGCCATTTTATCCTCTGCACAGATGATTCCCACTCCGAGACTCTGGTCAGCGAAGGGCATGTCAATCGGGCTGTGCGTCGCGCAATTGCCTGTGGATTGAAACCGGTGCGTGCCATTCAGATGGCAACCCTGAACACCGCTCAGCATTTTGGGGTATCCAATCTCGTTGGGATGATCGCTCCAGGAAGGTTTGCGGATGTGCTAATCATGGACAATCTGACCCAGATGCGCCCGGATACGGTTATCGCCCAGGGGCGGATACTTATCCGGGAGGGTAAGGTTGAATTCGAGCTGCCTGCCTATGCTTATCCTGAATGGGCGATCCACTCCGTCCACCTGATGCGACCGATTATTCCAGAAGATTTCCGCCTTTCGGTTTCTGAGGGTGGTGGGCGGAAAATGACCGCCAATGTGATTGGTGTGATAGAAAACCAGGCGCCTACCCGTCATCTGAGGCTGGAGGTCGAGGCGATGAATGGGGAAGTACGCCCCAGCATCGAGCGAGACCTTGCCAAAGTGGCTTTGGTGGAACGACATCAGGGCACCGGGCGCATCCAGGTGGGTTTGGTGCATGGATTCGGTTTTGATAAACCCTGTGCAGTGGGTTCAACCGTCGCCCATGACAGTCACCACATGATTATCGTTGGGACGGACGAGGGCGAGATGAGCCTTGCTGCCAATGAACTGGCGCGCATGGGTGGAGGGCAGGTGGTCGTTTTGTCGAACCAGGTGATCGGCAAGGTGGAGCTACCGATAGCGGGTTTGATGTCGAACAAACGGGCAGAGGTGGTGGCGCAGGAGGCGGCTTCTGTCCTGGCTGGCTTTCGGGCGTGCGGCTGCAAGCTGAACAACCCCAATATGCAGCTCAGTCTGCTGGCGTTGGTGGTTATCCCAGAATTGCGCATATCGGACCTGGGTCTGGTGGACGTGAATCGATTCGGGTTTATCCCTGTGCTTGTATGATGACGATTAATCTATGAAAAACCACGTATCAACCTCTCAAAGATTACATGAACAACTAAGTACCCTGATTGCGAACACCAAACGGGGGGACAGGCTGCCCTCTGAGCCATATCTGGCAAAGGAGTTGGGCGTGTCTCGGGCGACTCTACGCGAAGCGATGCGCCCTTTTGAGACCCAAGGATTGATTCGCCGCCGACAGGGTTCTGGAACGTATGTCGTGCAGCCCTCTAATGTGATCGAAACCGGTTTGGAAGTCCTGGATAGCATCGAGACGTTAGCGGAGCGCATCGGATTAAAGGTCTCAATGGGTGAGTTGAAGGTAGAACATCGCCAGGGCACTGAATTTGAGTTGAGCCAGTTACAATTGCCAGAAAACAGCCGGGTGGTGCACCTGTCGCGGGTCATTTATACTGAAGGGCGACCGGCGGCGTATTTGATAGATATCGTACCCGATACGATTCTTGTTCCAGAAGATTTGCCGGATGATTTTTCCGGCTCTGTTTTAGACTTATTCTTAATGCGGGGTGAGCCAGAGTTGCTGAGTTCACGCTGCGAGATCAGCGCTGAAACTGCCAGTCCAGATGTGGCGCGGGCATTGGGCATTCAACGCGGCGATGCCATTCTTCGATTTAAGTCTTATCTCTATTCTACCGAAGGGAGGGTGGTTGACTTTTCATACAGCTATTTCCTGCCAGGCGTGTTCCGTTTTCACGTTGTTCGGAAGATAGGGTAAGGGATTAATTTATTAGGAATTTGTGATCAGGTTGGCACTACCGATCACTTTACCATAACAATCATCTAAATTAATTTTGGAGGAAGGAAAAAATGCGTAGTTTTCTTGGTCGAGATATCTTGTCTTTGAAAGATTTCGAAAGGAATGAGTTTTTTCATATATTCGATGTGGCGGCGCAACTGGAGCCGATTGCCAGGAGTCGCCGCAACAGCAATATGTTGGCGGAAAAGACGCTGGTGACTGCATTCTACCAGCCCAGCACTCGCACCCGTCTGGCGCATGAGGCGGCGATGCACCGCCTGGGTGGTCATGTGACCGGATTTGCCGACGCCAAAATGACCCGCGCCGGCGACTGGTATCAGGAATCCATCAAAGACACGGTTAAAATGCTGGAATTCTATGGGGATGTAATCGTGATGCGCCATTTTCAACAGGGCGCTCCGCATGAGGCGGCAAAATGGGCTTCTGTACCGATTATCAATGGCGGAGATGGTTGGGGCGAGCATCCGACCCAAATCCTGACCGATCTCTACACGGTTCTCCGGGAAAAGGGGCGCATTGATGGTCTGCGCTGGCTGGCGGTTGGCGATATGCGGATGCGAACCATGCATTCCCTGGCGTATGCGCTCACCCAGTTTGATTGTCCAATCACCTTCGTCGCGCCGCCCGAGATGTCGCTCACCGAGGAGTTTAAAGCGGAGTTGCGCCAATACTCACTGGATTTCAGCGAGGCAGATCACGTGGAGAAAGCCATTGGACAGGCGGATGTGATTTTGGTCGAACCCGTCGTCCAACCGGATTACACCAAGGCGCGTCAGGAAGCGGGCGAGCACGGGTTGACCCCTGATAATTACAAGATCACCAGAGAGCTGTTGAGCAGTAAAGCCAAACCCGATGCGATCTTGCTCCACTCTCTGCCCCGCATGGATGAAATCCCCACCGATGTGGACATCACCCGCTGGTCGCGTTACTGGCAGGAGGCATTCAACGGGGTGGTGATGCGCATGGCGCTGTTGGCGTTGGTTTTGGGCGCAATGGAATAAGGAGAGAATCAGATGCAAACAGACCTGCGTGGTAGAGATTTAATCGGAGATCTTGATTTCAGCAAAGAGGAAGTGGAAACCGTGCTGGATGTCGCCCTGGACCTCAAGCGTAAGCGAGCCCTGGGCGAACCCCATCCATACCTGCGGGATAAAGTTCTGGCGATGCTGTTCTTTTTCTCCAGCACACGCACCCGGGGTTCTTTCGAAGCCGGCATGGCGCAGCTGGGTGGACATGCTGCTTTTATTGAAAGCAAGACCACCCAGATTGCACATGGCGATACCCCCAAAGAAATTGGCGAAATATTTGGGCGTTATTTTGACGGAATTGCCATCCGCCAT
>JBBIPD010000035.1:4978-5316 GCA_037443025.1 Chloroflexota bacterium | reverse complement strand
GATATCTGAACGCCGTCGCCAGAGCATCCCGGGTTCCGGTTCTCAATATGCAATGCGATATTTACCATCCTTTTCAGTGCCTGGCAGATTTGATGACCATCATCGAAAAGAAGGGACGTGATTTACGTCGCAAAAAGATGGTTGTCTCCTGGGCGTATGCAGCTTCTTACCAAAAACCGATGTCTGTACCCCAGTCGTTGGTGCTGCAGATGCCGCGATTTGGGATGGATATCGTCCTGGCGCATCCGCCTGAGTTCAAGCTGATGCCGGAAATTATGGATATGGCTCAGGAGCAGGCGCGCAAGTTTGGGGTGGGGTTTGAAGTGATGGATGATATG
>JBBIPD010000035.1:0-4968 GCA_037443025.1 Chloroflexota bacterium | reverse complement strand
AGCATTCAAGGATGCAGATATCATCTACGCCAAATCCTGGGGCGCCATGGTGCATACGCCGGACGCGGAAGAAGGGGCGAAGATTATCAAGAAATATGAACATTGGATCACGGATGAGCGTAAAATGGCGTTGGCGAAACCCGATGCCATCTACATGCATCCCCTTCCAGCCGATAGAAATATCGAGGTGACCGACGGCGTGATGGACGGTCCGAATTCGGTGGTGTATGATGAAGCTGAAAATCGTTTGCATGTTCAGAAAGCCGTCATGGCGTTGACGATGAGGTAGGAGATGGATAAATCGAAGCAGAAGGTAGCCGTTGTTGCCATCGGTGGCAACTCCTTGATCAAATCCAGCAAGCACCAGACTGTTGAAGACCAATACCAGGCGGCAAAAGAGACGACATATCATATCGCCGATATGATTGAGGCTGGCTGGAATGTGGCTATCGGTCACGGCAACGGACCGCAGGTGGGGTTTATCCTGCGTCGCTCAGAAATTGCCCATAAAGTCGAGGGGATGCATGAAGTGCCTCTGGATGTTTGCGGCGCAGACACCCAGGGCGCGATTGGCTACGCTTTACAGCAAAACCTGCAGAATGAGCTGTATCGTCGCGGCATCCCAAAGCCGGTTGCAACAGTGATCACTCAGGTGCTGGTGGACAAAGATGATCCGGCGTTCAAAGCCCCGTCTAAGCCTATCGGCGGCTTTATGGATGAAGAGGAGGCAAAAAAGCGCCAGGCTGAGCTCGGCTGGACCGTCGTAGAAGATGCCGGTCGCGGCTGGCGCAGGGTCGTTGCATCGCCTTTGCCTAAAGAAGTGGTTGAACTCGAATCGGTCAAGACCCTGATTGATGCGGGTGTGATTGTGGTGACCGTCGGCGGCGGTGGGATTCCGGTTATTGATGTTGGCAATCGGGAACTGCGCGGGGTTGCTGCAGTGATTGACAAAGATTACGCCAGCAGCCTCCTGGCGCGATTGATAAAAGCCGATTTATTCCTGATTTCGACCGCGGTCGAAAAAGTCGCCCTCAATTTCGGGACACCCAACCAAAAGTGGATTGACCGGATGACCGTTTCAGAGGCGAAACAATATCTGGCGGAAGGCGTTCACTTCGCCAAAGGCTCAATGGCGCCCAAAATTCAGGCGATTATCTGGTTCCTGGAGGCGGGCGGCAAGCAGGCTATCATCACCAATCCTGAGAACATCGGGCGAGCATTAAGGGGCGAGACGGGAACCCTGATTGTCCCTGATTAATCAAACGGAGACAATGACGGCGAACCGAAATCTCGGTTCGCCGTCGTTCTTAAAGATTAAAACCCTTATTGAAATCTTTATCAGAGGCGTCTATAATTGTGAGAGTTGGTGAAAGAAGGCAGTCAGGTTTGTTTGTGACAACTATCGTCCGGATAAGTGAGAGAGTGCATTAGACATCCGGTTTGTCTCAGTGTATTCTCTGAAAATGTGCAGCATAGCCTTATTTTTGTTTCTTTGGAGAAGGAGGTGATAGCCAGGGTTGAAATGAATAAGCGAGTGGTCGTAAGCAATTGCGAGTCGGATCACCAATTAACAACCAATCATCATTATTCAACACCTTCAATCAGTAAGAGGAGAAGATAACATGAGAATCAAAGCTTTATGGCATCTGTTTGCCCTGGTTATTGTCTTTGCGCTCGTGTTGGCTGCATGTCAGCCTCAACCCGCCGCCACTCCCCAGGCGACCGAGGCTGCGCCTGCCGAGACCCAGGCGCCCGTAGAGACCCCACCCCCGGCGGAAACGGGCGGTTTTCAAATCCCCGAGATTCAAGAAGGCAAGTTCAATGTGGCGATGGTCCTGATTGGTCCGCACGACGACGGCGGTTGGTCCCAGGCGCATTATGAGGGTCTGGTCTATGTGCAGCAGAATGTCCCCAATGTGAACACAGCCTATATTGAAAATGTCCCCGAGGGTGCTGACTCGGAGCAGGTCTTCCGCAGCCTGGCGCGTAAAGGCTTTAACCTGATTTTCGGCACGTCCTTCGGATTTATGGACCCGATGGAAACAGTTGCTGAAGAATTCCCGGACATCATGTTTGTTCACATCAGTGGATACAAGTCGAACATGAAGAACTTTGGCAATCTCTTCGGCGCCATGGAGGATATGAAGTACCTGGCGGGGATGATCGCTGGCGCCCGAGCCAAATTGGATGGAAATCCCAAATTGGGATACATGGCTACCTTCCCAATTCCAGAAGAGATACGTCTGGGTAACGCCATTGCTCTGGGGATGAAGAAGACCTGTCCAGAGTGCACGATGGATGTGCGCTGGATCAATACCTGGCACGACCCCGTGATCGAAAAAGAAGCAGCCGCGTCGCTCTTTGACGCTGGAGCGCAGGTGGTATTCACCGGTGCAGACACCCCGGCGGTGGCGGACGTCGCTCAAGAAAAGGGCAAATGGGGTGTGACCTATGACTGGTCGGGTTCCTGCAAGGTTGAGCGTTGTCTGACCGCCCCCTATTGGAACTGGGGACCGGTTTATGCCAAAATCACCCAGGGCGTAATAGATAAAACCTATACCCCAGGATGGGATTACTTCGACGCCGACTCCGGCGGTTTAGGCTTATTTGGTTTCATGGAAGGCGAGCAGCTTACCGCTGGAATGAAGGACCTGCCGCCAGAAGTGATTACCATGGTCCAGGAGACGCTGGATAAAATGCTCAAGGGCGAATTCACCCGCTTCGATGTCTTTGCCGGAGAAATCAAGGACAACAAGGGCAATGTGATTGTGCCTGCGGGCGAGAAGTTTCAACAGGCGGATTTGGATCAATTCCCACCCGGCGCTCCTGGTCTGGAGTGCAAGTACTGTATGTACTGGTGGGCGGATGGTATTACCGCCGAACTGCCAAAGTTAAGCCAATAATCTCTATCTAATCAGTGAGCCAGGATTTCGACTGAGCGTGAGGTGAACACCAGGCTCTTGAGAGATCCTGGCTCTTTGCTTCAATCCCTAATCAGCATAAGCGAGTGATATGACCGATAATCTCCCCCTCTCTGATCAGACTGTTGCTGCGCCCCTGGTTGTGGAAATGCGCAAGATTGTCAAGCGTTTTCCAGGCGTCCTGGCAAATGACCATGTTGATTTCGACTTACGTCTGGGCGAGGTGCATGCCTTGCTGGGAGAAAATGGCGCAGGAAAAAGCACCCTGATGAATGTGCTGGCAGGCTTATACCGTCAGGAATCTGGAACGATCTTCGTCAAAGGACGACCTGTTTCGTTCTCCTCACCGAATGATGCGATTCGCGCCGGCATCGGTATGGTTCATCAGCATTTTATGCTGGTGCCAACTCAGACGGTCACCGAAAATATCCTGCTGGGATTGAACAAACCCCGCTTTCTGATCAATCTGGCTGAGTACGACAAAATCATCGCCGATTTGGGCGAACGTTTCGGCTTGCGGGTTGATCCAAAGGCTAAAATCTGGCAGCTTTCAGTCGGAGAGCAACAACGGGTTGAGTTATTGAAGATGCTCTACCGCGGCGCAGAAGTGCTCATCATGGATGAACCAACCGCGGTTCTTGCCCCTCAAGAGATTGATAGCCTGTTTGAGACTTTGCGCTCGATGGTAAAAGAGGGGAAATCGGTAATTTTCATCAGCCATAAGCTGCAGGAGGCTGATGCTTGTATCTTCAGGATGAGATGTCAGAAATCCTATTCTTAAAATTCCATCAATTTTCAAAATGTCTTTAAGAAGGTCAACAAAGTCATACTTTTTGTCAAAATCCTTTCCATACTCATTGACATTTTGTCCAAGTAGTATCACAGCTTTTGTCCCTTTTTCAACAGCACTTTTGATTTCTTTTATAACAGCATCAGGATTTTTACTCTGAAGTCTGCCCCTTGCCATTGGAACAACGCAGTATGAACAAAAGTTGTTACAACCTTTTGTAATAGGCAGAGTCAATGTTATTTTATTTGAGGGAATATTTTCAAAAAATGGGTACTCGCTTTCTCCTGTTTTAACGACTGGTCTGCCTGATTCAAAATTTTCAAGTATTTCAGGAAAACTGTTGATGTGATTTGGTCCACAGACAATATCAAGAAATGGAAACCTTTCAAGAATTTTTCCTTTGTGAAGGTTTGCTGTACAACCAGCAAGACAAAAAATTGCTCCATTTTTTTTAAGAAATTTATTGCTCTCAAGAAATGAAAGGACTCTATTTTCTGCTTTCTGTCTGACACTACAACCTATTGCTATTAAGAGTTTAGCTTCAGTTATGTTTTTTGTTTCTGTCCATCCATGTTCTACCATTAAATTACATAGCCTTTCAGAATCCGCAAAGTTCATCTGACAGCCATATGTTTTGATAAAAAATGTTTTCTCCATAAACAGAAAATACTTATTGCTTTATTGCTTCTTTTATCAGCAGGATGACAGAAGATATCAAAAGTCCAGCCCAGGAAAAGCCATTGATAAGAAGATGAATTCCTAATTCAACATCCAGAACCTTTAAATTTATTTTTATTGGCTCAAAACCAGTAACAAAACCATTTACAAAGAGGGATAATGATTTCATTCCAGGAAACAAAATTGAAAGTATATGACCTACTGCTGTTCCTATAAGAAAACTTAACAACAAGATTATGAAAAAGTTTAAGAGTTTCATTAGATTATTTTACTTTTTATATACTGAATGTCAAAACTTTGTACAAGTTGAGTACATAGGTAACCCTAAACTTTATTGTTTCTGTTTTGTAAGCCTTTTTTAATTTCCCCCATTGACAACTCTTCTTTTTACTTCCCCCTTTATTAAAGGGGGATGCAAGGGGGAGTTTGTAGTTTCTCCTTTTGTAAAGAGAGATGCAAGGGGGAGTTTGAAATCCATCCCTGCCTTCCTTTAGAAAAGGAAGGAGAGAAAAATCTCCCCTGCGCCCCTCTTTAAAAAAGAGGGGAATGAAGAGTGGGGATACAAAATGAAGGAAGAAA
>JBBIPD010000034.1:13865-14490 GCA_037443025.1 Chloroflexota bacterium | reverse complement strand
CTCATTCGATGTATCCTGGAGATTATTGTCCGATATTGATTGGGGCAGGCAAACCGCCAGAGCTGCTGTCATTCGCCCATGATCGTACAAGCTTATGTCTGGGATAGCCTTGAAATAGGCAGAAGGAATACACCAAGTATATCGTTGTAAAAGTAACAATAAACCTTCAAGATAAGTTTGCAAATCGCCATCAACCTCAGATGCAAATTTCAATCTTTTTGCCTCTTCGCAGAAGCTCTCCCACAACTTTTCATAAGCGCTCCATACCTGCTGATCATCCCAAGCTTTGTCAGAGAAAATCACATCCTTTTTCATTTCAAGAGGTTTAATGGGCAGGTAGCGAGTCTCTGCGGTCCGTTTTCCTTCAGCAGTGATTGAGCAAAATATGGATTGAAGTTGTTTCGGGTGAACCTGCTTTTCATCCACCCCTTGCTCACCCGAAGATGCGCGCTCACCAGCAGAGAGCTGATCTGCGAGGCGAATCAATCGCTCGCTATCGTTATTGGGGCGATGATGATTGGCTGCAAGGGGTTTAACCTGGACTGCCCATTGATTTGGTACATATTTTTCGATGAAATCAGATGTAAGCAAGGCATGACGATACTTGAAATCTTGTTCCGCCTGT
>JBBIPD010000034.1:11006-13843 GCA_037443025.1 Chloroflexota bacterium | reverse complement strand
CGTTGAGCAAATTTACCAATATCATGCAAGAGACCTGCCAGTGCAAATATCAAATCCCTATCCTGCATTACGCCCTTCCTTTCTCCGCCTGCCTGCCGGGGGCACCCCCTGTTTCCCGGTCAGGCAGGCAAACCTATTTTATAAATACAGCCTCCATCTGTCATGCGGAAAAACCCGTATTTGTTTCTGCGCCTATCCGGACGCTGTAATACATATTCAGGAGAGATATCAATTGCGCCCGACCTACATCGGGCAGCTCCCAGTGGTTGGCGGCTTTGAGGTACGCAGAACGTAACTGCGTTTCCACCGTACGAGGGGAGATCGCGAGCCGGTCGCCAATCTCCTGATCGCTCAGCCCCTCTCGCACCAATAACTCCACCGCCCGCCGCTCGGCTGGGGTGAGTGAACCCAGTACGAAAGAGCGCGCCTGGTCCAGACGTTCCCGGAGCTGTAACTGGCGGATACGCTCCAACGCCTCGAATGGATCCTGCGCCTGGCGCAGATCGGTAAGCACCGGCGATACCTGGCTCCACAGGATAACCGGGATGGGAATCAGGTGGACCTCATCGCCCGCCTCGGGATGCAGGCGCTTACTGGTCAAAAAATCGCCGGATGAGAAGAGGTGCCAGAGGCTGTCATTCTCGTCGAAGAGCAACTGGGCGGCTGCCATGCCAAACACCCCCATGCTTTTTCGCCCTCCGGCGATGGAGAGATGCACCCGCATCCCCTCCAGCTTGGCTTCTCGCACCAACCTGTAAAGCGCGCGGAAAACCGCCTGGGTTGCCCCCGGGGATTCCACATCGCTCAACGGGCGATTTGTGTCATCATACAAAGGGTGGAGATGGAGCTCGGTCAGATGGGAATACGGGGGGGAATTAAAAACCTCGACCAATGCCGCAACCGCCTGTTCAATTGGCGTGCCAGGCGCAACTGTATGCACAACGCTGATCAATGGAATGCGTTCACCGCGACGGGTCAAAAGGTCATAAGCGGCAGTAACCACCTGAGGCTCAGTCCCCAGGGTGGCAATTAAGGTTGCGGGTTGTTTTTTTGTCTCAGCGCTCATCTCGGTAGATCATTCATCCCCCACAGGGGTGCCTGAAGACCGGCTGTATGGCTGCTATGAAAACGCGCCTCCCTTCTATATCATTTTATAACAGGTTTAGAAAAAATTACAACTGATTTGTCTGGTTTGCACATGGAAAAATGCCTGACCCACGCCTGACCCCATTCGCTCCATCGTAACATACAAATGAATCAGCTTTGGCGAAGTCCCTGGATCTCCTCGACAAAGGGGTTATCTTCACCGGTTTTGGCGCCAGCGCCAGGGAAATGATCATCGCCCTGCGCAGGCGTTTGGGAGCCAACGCTGCCTGGGATCCCAAGGAACCATACCCCGGAGACTACATGCGCGTTAGCCCCCTAAACGCAGGTGCTGGACTGAAAGCGCGGATAGTTTTACTGGCGGGTTTGCTTAAATGCCAGAAGGAGAAATTGGGCTTGATTAGCCTGCAGGGTCGCAGCTCGTATCCGCCCCAGGTTCATGATCTCCTGAAAGATGTTACTTCTATACTTGACCTGAGATGGAACAGCAACGCGAAAAGCTACAATGGTAATGAGACAATGCGCCCCTCAGCAATTGATTTTTCCGCAGCCAGCATAACTTCCAATGACTTGCGCCCATCCATACCATTGACGAGAGGCTCCTGGTCACGCAAAATACAATCGAAAAAGTGATCCATCTCGAACTTGGCAGCTCCAACCAGCTTGCCGTGCATCGTTGGCCAGTGGCGAGTATCCGGCATTTTCCAGCCCTCGCGATCCACGCCAAACAAAACCATGGGAGTGAAGTCCATACTAATGTTCCCATGCGTACACACGACGTTCATGCGCACATCACCGAAACCTCCCCAACTGCCGGGCTTCTGCCATTTCGCCCATTCCTCGGGCAGGCACCAGCCAACTTCATGCACGGCAAGCGCGTCATCCTCAAATTCGATCATCATCCAGGCTGAGTCATAAACGCCCAGCTCTTCCCAAACCCGACCGCGCAACGCTCGGGCGTAAACCGATTTCACCGGCACGGGATGGTACCACAGAAACTGATCAATATCATGTACAGCAATGTAAGTTACCGGGCTCACCCGTCCAGCTAGGCGCCGCGCTTCGTTGATGGTAGCGATGCGCCGGGCGTAAGCCGATAAGAAACGCCCAAAACTGCCCTCTACAATTGCCGAATGGATCATGGCGTAGGAAATCTCGAAACGGAGGATATAGCCAATCATCAGTCGAACATTGGCGTCAGCGCAGGCAGCAATAATCTCATCGGCGTCTTCTAGAGAGGTTGCCATTGGCTTTTCCAGGAATATATGGCAACCTGCCTGAGCTGCAGCGCGCACCGGCTCCAGGTGATCCGACTCAGGGGTAGCGATGATGACCGCATCTGGACGGTTTTCAGCCAGCATCTCGGAAAAATCCTGGTAAGGCTTGCCGCCATACAGCGCCGTCAGTTTTTGCGCCTTTTCGAGTTCAACATCCGAAGCTGCCACACAATGCACATATGGCAACTCGCTGCTTGCCCGGGCAAGAACGCCACCCATAAAGCCTGAGCCGATTAGCGCATACGTCAGGTCTTTCATCGCCTATAACTCTCCTGCCAGCCAGCGAATTGCCTGGCGCCAGAACTGCCCATAATACTCCCAGGGCTGGAAGTACTCTGCCCAGTGAGGGCTGCAATCGGTAGCAAAAGCCATGGAACGACCCTTCCCAAATTGCCAGGTGACGATCAGGGGATTCGCATCCTCGCCTTCGCCTATGGTTGCCAGTACATCCGCGCC
>JBBIPD010000034.1:0-10966 GCA_037443025.1 Chloroflexota bacterium | reverse complement strand
ATACCGGGCATTCATGCCAGGGGATACCCTTGAGTACAGGGTGGTCAGGCGCTTTAATGTTAACATGCACTCCTTCTGGCGTCTCTACGCGATCATCCAGACCTTTCATGCAGGTCACCGGAAGCGCTTCTTCAACGGGTGTATCATAATAACCGCCATGCCCGAACCGTCCGCTGAAGGATGTCCACCCACCCACCATTAGCAAGCCTCCGCCGTTTCGCGTATATTCGCGGATGGCTTTCAAACGGTTGGTTCGCGGCAAGGGAGTGCCGGGAATCCAGAATGGATAGAGCGCCAGAACCTCGCACTCACAATCGCTGATAATGACAACGTTATACTCTGATAAGCCCTCCACCGTACGTGGAAAAATAGAGATGGCTTGCTCGTTGGTCATATGCACAACTTCAATCCCTCCCTCATTCAGGGCATTGATCAACGGTTGCCCCCAAATATGATGGGAAAAACCCTTGACCTCGAAGTTGAATGGAGAGGCTACAAAGATCGGACCGATCTTAGAGGCGGCATCGCCCGCGTAGAGGACTTTCATAGTAACACTCCTTCTGATCAGTATGCGACTTTAGTTGATGAAATCTGTGTTGATCGTTTATAGTTCCATGCCCAGCTCGCTATAACGGCTGAGTTTATCCAGCGCTTTCTGGATGTACTCGAACAGCCGGGAGCCATGTGGGTGGTGCTCACAAGCTGCATTCCGCCAGGCTGCCAGGGCTTCTGAATACCTGCCCACCTGCTCATAAGCCAGACCAAGATGATAGTAGATATCCGCCTGGCTCAATGTTGTCGGAGCGCCAACGCCAAGATTTTCAGGGTACTTCAGCGCCTCCTGGTAATCGCGAATGGCGTCATCCACTTTTCCGGCTTGCAGCGCGTCAGCGGCGCGTTGCATTAATGCCCGGACATACAAATCGTGGAAACTTTGGTCCATCTCCAGCGGAACAAATTTCTCGGTTTGCATGATAGCCAAGGCATCATTGTACCTTCCCAGGTCAACCAGCATCATGATCCTGCGCTTACGCACATCCTCGCGTAATTCTGGCAACGCCTCAATCGCTCCAAGCAGGCTGGCTCGCTTTTCGGGCATCTCTTGAGCCTTGTATAATTCGTCTAATAGGATGTACAGATCCTGGTTGCGCGGGTTGATCTGGAGGGCTTTCTCCAGCATTTCGGTAGCTGTGGGGATGTCTGCACGCCGCTGCCAGGCTGCCAGCCCGAGATTGCGGTAGATCACATCGAAATCTTGCATGCCCGGCAAAGCTCTTTGCCACATCTGCACTGCCTCGTCGTAGCGCTGGCGAGCATACAAGAAGTTGCCCAAATAGTAGCAAGCTTTACAATCTTCCGCGTTCGTTTTCAGAGCGAATTGCAGAGCGATGATTTCTTCAAGCCGGCTGGGAAAGCAGTAATCCGCCGCCGCCTGACCTGCCTGCGCCAGCCATCCCCTGGCAGCTTCTTTGCGACCCAGCACACCTTCGATCCACCCAGCAAGGTATGCAACCATGGGGTAACGCCATTCCTGCCAGGCTTCCTGAAGAATGACAAGGCTCTCTCCAAATAGCCCACTGCTTGTATAAGAGCAGGCAAGATCGAGGATGTACTGTCGGTCATCCTTCAACAACCGCTCTAACTTAGATCGGTATGGCTCGCCATCCATCAAACTTAGCTCGTGCAAAGCCACGTGGTTCAGCGGATCAATCGCCAAGACGGCAAGGAGCTGAGAGCGAGCTTCATCAACCCTGCCCAGGCGAACCAGGGCAATCCCAAGCAACAAGCGGGCAGAAATAGCTTCTCCATCCTCTAATTCAACTAATCGAGTAAAAACATCGACCGCGCGCTGCCATTCGCGCTTGAAGAGCAGCAACGTTCCCCTCGTCAGCTGCGCCGCAGTGTACAGGGCGTTGCTTTCGGGAATTTCACCCAGCATGCGCTCGGCTACTGCCCGCCTGCCGGAATAGATAGCAACCAGACCCAGGTAATAATTTGCCTCTAACACGCCGTACATTCGGGCGCGTCGCAGGTGGGTGTCCGCAGCGGAGAAATCGGCGGCGCGCAACAGCATCAATCCCAGTTGGAAGTGAGCGCCGGCGTGACGAGGCGCTCGGCGGATAGCCTCCCGATATGCCTTTAGGGCTTGCTCGCGGTTATCGAAATTTTCATGCCTCAGCCCAAGCTGGTAAAAATCTTCCGCTGTCTCGAGATATTCTTTTTCAGGTGGTTCTTCCGGGAGGGGTGGTTCTGCCTCGCGGTCCAGGGTGTAATCGAGCACGGTTTTTCCGGTTCGATCTGTAACGGTCAGGCGCAACGGCTTGTTGCCAAGTTCAGCGGCTTCAATGCGCTCATTAGCTTGCCAGGGCGTTTCAGGCGTGATGTCTGCAATGGCGCTGAGCAGCACATTTCCTTGTGCGGATACCTCCACTTTTGCTCCAGATAAGGCGCGCGCCGGACAGACCGCCCCAGTCATCTCCAGCGACCCCTTTTTTCCGGGAACTAAGTTAATGCGCGCCCCGGCTTCAGCGCTGGCGCAGGTCAACCCACCTAATCCCCGCAGCGGCAGCCACCACTCGCGCCACTTGCGCGTCTTGCCGGGCGGCAGCAAGGCAAAATCGAGCTGTGTTTCCATCGCCCCGCATTGCGTCTCAGCGTATTGCGAGCCATCGTCGGTGAGAGCTGTCTGGTTGACCACGCCCACACCGGCGTTTCCCCACGACCATAGTTTCATCCCTGAAACATCTCTATGGTCTGCGAAGTGGGCGTAACCGTGATTCACCGAATGGCGCCAGGCGCCAAACCAGTCCCAGACGACGTCTCGCCCGAAGATGGAAACCTGGGCGAGCATGTTCTTTTGCCAACGAAAGTTGACTGGCTGGCGCATGCGATCCGCTGGCCACATCGGCACACCTTCCATACCGGGCAGCCCGGGATCATGCACCACAAGATCCAGGCGGGCGAACGGCCAGGAAGCTGTCCCCGCAAACTCATAGGAGCGCACGCGGTGGAAAGGATAGATGAACTCAGTCTGGTCATCGGCTACTAAAGAAGCGTTTGTCCAGTAATGATAACGTCCGGGTACCGGCGTGGGGTTATAGAGCTGGACGTCTTGCGCTAGGGCGCAGCTATCTGGGAATAGGGTCAGGGTGATCATCCAACGTAAGCGTGAGATGTGTTCCAATCCGCCGAATGATATGCTGGCGCTGCCATCTTCATTTTCGCGTATCTCCCAATTCACTGGGTCGGCAGTTGTGGGGGCGTGCGCCACCGGAAAGCTAAACTCAACCCCACCCGAGAAGAAAGCGCCGCGAATGGCTAAGGGAGAGAACTTGACCACGCTATTTTTATAGAACACATCCCGTTCTGATATCTTATCGTACACAGCATATACCCGCCCTCCCAGGTCGGGGATGACGGTTACACGTAAGTACCGGTTCTCGAGTACCAGCGTCCGGTAGGTCTTATCGGTAGGCGCAGCGGCTATATCATCCAGCAGGGTGTAGGGATAGATATGCGCCACGCCATATTGAGACCGGAAAACCGGGTTGGGATTCTCCCCCCTAAGCGAATAGGTCGGAAGCTGGATCGAGCTTTCAGTTACGCGTACTTTTTCGAAGTCAGACATAGGAACTTCCTCATAACAAAATGAACATGTCTTAGCGGAAGGTGATAGACGCTGATAGCCCTTCAGTCAGGTATTTGCGCATGGTGATCGCCAGGATGAGCGGCGGGATCAAGCCCAACGTGATGCAGACCGAGATAAGCGAGTAAGATGCATCAGGGTTACCGGCAATGGAAGCGATAATGACCGGTCCGGTTTGTGTTTTGATGGATTGGGTAAGGAAACGGGCGAAGAGGAACTCGTTGTAAGAAGTCATAAAAGCAAAAGCAGCCGCTGCCACCAGCCCAGGCGCCATCATGGGAGCCACAATGCGCACCAGCGCCTGGAAAGGTGTGCAGCCATCAACCAGCCCTGCGTCTTCCATATCCCTGGGGATGTTACTGATATACAGGGTGAGGAACCAGATGGTGAAGGGCAGCGTGAGCGTCAGATGCACCAAGATCAAAGAGGTATAGGTGTTCAACAACTTAAGGGTAGAGACGATGACGTAATAGGGAATGGCAATCGCAATCGCCGGCATCAGGCGGCTGGCAAGGATGAAATTATAGCCAGCCTTCTTTCCCTTGAAACTAATCCGGGCAAACGTATAAGCGGCGGGCGTTGCAAATAGCAAGTTGATGAGCATGACCGAACCAGCGACGATGAAGCTGTTTTTCAGAGCCGGCGCAATCAGGCGCGCTTCCTGAGAGATACGGCTGCGCAATTGCCCTTTTACTTCATAGGTCTGAGGGATCTTGCCCGTAAATACATAATTATAGTTATCCAGCGTGGGGTTTTGCGGGATGAGGCTCGGGGGGCGTTTAAGCAGCTCATTTTCGCCCTGAAAGCTGGCAATCGCCATCCAGAGGAATGGCGCAATGATAAAGATAATGAGAATCAATGCCAGCAGGTTCAATAAGAAAATCCTGAGTTGTCTCTTCGCTTTTATATTCATAGTATTCCCTCGCTCAAGAAACCGTTTCTTCAGTCCGTAATAGGCGAAGGTAGAGGATGATCAACACCAGTGTCATCAAAGCAATAAGAATGGAGAGGGCAATACCATGCCCCAGGTTAAGAGATTTAAAGATCTCGGTATACGCAAACCAGCTAATCATCGCCGTCGAGTCGCCAGGACCGCCGCCAGTTAGGACATAGATCAGGTCGAAGACCAGGATGGCTGTCATGGTCTCGTATACAAGGACGATCAATATGATTGGTCGTAGCAATGGCATGGTGACATAGCGAAACAGGCGCCAACCGCCGCCGCCATCAATGCGCCCGGCTTCATAGAGCTCTTGAGGGATAAGCTGTAAGCCAGCCAGGAAGAAAATCGCTGCCAGAGGACCCTCCTTCCAGACATGTGCAATGATCAGGCTGACCTTTGCCAGCAACGGGTTCGCGAGGAAAGGAATGTAATCTTCAATAAGACCAACGCCGTAGAGCAATCCATTGAGCAAGCCGAAGTCAGAGTTGAGCATCCACTTCCACATCAAGCCAGCAACCACAGATGGGATCGCCCAAGGGAGCAGGATGATAATCTTGGCAAAATTAGACAGGCGCACCTGAGCATTGAGCAACAAAGCGACAGCCAAGCCAAATACCACCACACAAAGCACAGCAGCAAAAGTATAAACGGCAGTGTTGGTTAGCGAATTGGTGAAGTAATAACTGCTGATAACATTGGTGAAATTTTTCAAACCAACGAAGGGATGAACATTCGGTTTGGTGAGGATATACTGGTAGAAGCTAATCCGGACAGCATAGAGCACAGGGTAAATCGTAAAGAGCGCAATAACCAGTATGGGCAAAGTAACTGAAATATAGGGATACAGCCGGTCCCAAAGTTTCGCTTTCCTGCGTAACGGTTGACCTATAGAGGCCGAACTCACGGCCATAATTTCACCTCCCGGCACAATCAAAGGAGAATGAGGAAGGCTGGGAGCCTTCCGGTCAATGATGAATAGACTGATTCGTTAGCAAAATTCCTCTGAGCCCGAAAACTCATTTTCCGGGCTCAGAGTGCAGATTGTCTACGTTGTCGTTAGCCTTGCGCTTTCAACTCGTTCCACTTGTTAGCCATGTTGTTGAGCGTGGTCTGGATATCCTGCTCGCCGAGGATGGCTTTGTGGATCTCAGCCCGGGCAAATACGTCCCATGCGCCATACCAGGTGGTCAAGCCTTCTTTGGAGCGCGCCAGCTTGGCTTGCTCTTTGATGGTGGGTACATCGCCCCACTTGCCAAAGGCTTCAATCACATCTGGATCATCGAAGAGGGGTAGCTGGGCGAAGCCCAAGCCGTTCTCAACCGCCCAGCGCTTCACAACCAGGTAAACACCATCGGTCTTGCCGCCAAAGTAATCCATGAATTTGCAGGCAGCATCAACCTTGCCCTCGCTAACTACCTTAGGCGTCATGGCATAGAAACGCACATAACCCACGGTGCTGTGGCTTTTACCCGGCATCAGGGCGATCTTGAACTGACCGGCGTACTCGCCGCTTCCCGGCTTGTTCAGCTCTGCCATGTTGTACTGCGGTACGATTGTAAAGACATGCTGCCCGGCTTGCATCGATTTCACCTGGTCAATCTCTGCAGTGGTCAGACTGGCAGGGTCGAACAGACCTTCGTCATATACTTTCTTGAGCCATGTCAGTATCTGCTCCATGGAGCTGCCAGGCTGATTGAAGACGGGATTTAGTTCCTTGTCGAACATTGCGTTGCCGCCTTCATGCTGGCTATACACCATGGAAATGAACGCCTCTGGGAAGGCGCCTTCCTTCTGAGACCAAGCCATGATGATGGGGTACTGATTTATCCCCTGCTCCTTGATCGCCTTAGACATGGTGTACACATCTTCCCAGGTCTTTGGTCCTTCGTTGAAGCCAGCTTTCTTCAGGAGCGCTTCGTTATAGACGAAATCCATCGTGTCGGCATAATACGACAGACCGTAGGTCTTGCCTTCATAGGTCATACCCTCAAGCGCGTACGGGGCGACATCAGCGTTGTATGTCTTAACATTGGGGCATAAATCGTCGAGTGGTTGGAGCCAACCAGCCGAAGCCCATTCTTGCAGCCAGTGATCCGAGCCGTATAATAGCTCGGGAGCGCCGCCAGCGGCAAACTGACCGACCATGGTGTCGTGGTAATCCAACCAGGAGTAATCCTTGTGGGTTACAGTGATATTGGGATACAGCTCCTGGAATTTCTTGATGTTGTCCGCAATGGTCTCGACGCCGTAAGACCAGGTTACGAAGGTCATGGCGACCGGTTTAGCCTCCGCGGGTTGTTCTTGGGCTGGTTGCTCCGCCGGGGCTTGGGCTGGTTGTTGGGCACAGCCCGACAGGGCGGTGACCATCATCAGAACGACGACGATCAGACTGAATAGAAATTTCTTGTTCTTCATTACATTCTCTCCTCGCAACTAAATTGTCTAGGATTGAGCCTATGATAAACAGGCTTTAGCGAATACGATCCTTCTCTTTGTTGTGACCACCTCCTTCGCAGACTTCAACCATCCTTGATTGAAGAAAGGACACCAAAATACGGTTTTATCCATTGGGCATAGCCGCCAGAGCGGCGGCGCCGATTAAAGCGGTGTCTGCACCGAATCTGGTTACTTGCACCAACTGCGGAGAATACACCTCACGGAAGACCCAATTCTCGCTTGCCTGCTTCTCAAGCGCCTTCTGAACCTGTTCTATAAATAAATCACCCGCCAGCGGGACTCCACCGCCCAGAACGATCACCTGAGGATCGTACGCCATTGCCAGGAATTGCACAACAAAAGCCACATAACCGGCGACTTCATGGATCGTCTGCATCGCCAGCGAGTCGCCGCATTTTGCGGCTTCGAAGACATCTTCAGAAGTGACATCTGTCAACGATGCCAGCGAAGATGATCCACCAGCGCGAAGTTTGGCGACGGCGCGGGCGGCAATCGCTGGACCAGATGCCAGCGCCTCGAAGCAACCTCGCCCACCGCACTTGCAAAGTGGTCCATTCGGTTCAATGGTGGCGTGCCCGATCTCACCCGCTATGCCATGTACTCCCCGCAATATCGTCTGATTCTGAACGAATGCGGCAGCAATACCCGTACCGATGATCAAGAACACTAGGCTATCCAGATTCCGACCCACACCATAGCGCGCTTCTCCTAGTGCTGCAGCCTTGACATCGTTCTCGATGAAACAGGGCAATCCCAACCGCTCCTGTAGCTCAGCGCGTACAGGCACATTGCGCCAGTTTAAGTTGACGGAAGCAATCCCGATACCCCGCGCAGGATCGATCAATCCTGGGATGCCCAGACCTACTGCGTAAATGTCTGCTCGCGTCAAGCCCGCTTCTTCGATGACCTGATCGACAGAATAGGCAATAACATCCAGGGTTGCTCTCGGAGAGCTGGTGTCAGTAGGATTACGAACGCGATAATGGGGGACTCCTTCGGCGTCAACCAGCGCAGCCGCAATCTTGGTCCCCCCTACATCAACCCCCACAACTAAAGGCGGGGGGTACTGTCGTTTGGATAGAAACATCTTCAACCTTATCCATCAAGCCAAGATGATGTTCCTTATAACGCCTCGCAGGTTGGCGAGGGTGCGTGGGTCTATGGCTGAATCGGTGACCAGGGTGTGGACGATGGACAGCGGCGCTACCTGCGCCGCAGCCGCACGTCCGAATTTCGTATGATCAGCAACCAATATGACCTTCGGAGCAGAATGGATGATCACCCGGTCTGTAGAAACTTCGGGTAAATAATCATTCGTTAACCCTTCGTTGAGGCTGATAGCCCGCATCCCCATGATGACTTTTTGCGGGTGTAGCTCGCGCAAAGCCAGCTCTGTCAGATGACCGATAAAAGATAGCTCAGAGCGACGGACAAAACCGCCAGTGACAATCAGATCGATGCCCTCCTCCTGCGAGAGCAAGGTCACTATCGTCAAGGCATTGGTAATCACCGTAATGTTCTGGCGTCCTGCCAGATGGCGCGCCACTTCGAGGGTGGTCGAGCCTGAACCAATGAAGACAGTATCACCTTCTTTAATGAGATCGGCGGCAACTCTACCTATGCGGTTCTTTTCCTCCTGATTTTGCGCCGACCGTTGGACCACCGGAGCTTCGGGCGCAGCAGGTATTGCCGGAACAGCCCCTCCGCGAATACGCTTGATCTGCCCGATTTGGCTCATACGGTCCAAATCTCGCCTTACGGTCGCCTCGCTGCCCCCCAATGATTTGCTCAACTCGACCACGCGTATGCCCGGGTTGTCTTGCAAGATCTTTAAGATGCGGTGCTGGCGTTCAACCGTCAACATGCGACCTTCTTTGAGCAGGAACCACCCCGAACCAGAATTGGCAGATTTTGATAAATCCACGATTAAATTTTACCGATAATGAGCAAATATATGATTGATAACGACAGATTCTATGTATAAAATAGCAAAATAATGCAAAATTGTCAATAGGTATCCACACTTACCGACCAAAGATCAACCGTTGAAAAGCGGAAATAGACCGTGTTGTTGCTCACCACCCAGGCGGCGTACTCGCTCCAGTACTGGTCGTAGATGTTGCCCTGGTTGTAGTAGATATAGAAGCCGGGAGGGTAGCTGCGAGTGTTGGTCAATCCGTCGGGGCAGTATTGGGATGGGCTGAAGGCGCAGGAAGGGTCGTCCTGCGAGCTGGCGACGGCGTAGGTGACCTCGGTCATTATCGGGTAGTTGTAAGCGCCGTAGGTTGAAGAGCGGTCGGTCACCCGGAAAGCCGCCCCTGCCTCCCAATGCCCGGAGAAGAAATAATGCCCGGCGACGCTCACATTCGGCTGCTCGTCGGTGGGAAAATAACCAATCTGGTGGTGTCAACCGCTAGCCGAAACGGTTCCCATGCGGAAGTTGCGCCCAGATTATCACTTGACAAATTATTAAATAGTCTTTATAGTTAACAACTCTAAACTATAAAGAAGGCTAATTAAATGTCTCCACCTCTCTCTCAGACTCTACGCGAGTGGCTGCGCGTGACCATGCGTTATTCGATGCGCCATTTCATGCGTTTTGCCAAAGAGCATAATTACACTGTGGCGCAACTCAACGCCCTGTTCCGCATCAGCCACAAAGGCGTATGCGGCGTTTCCGATTTGGGCGAGGAGATGGGCGTCACCAACGCCGCCGCCAGCCAGTTGCTGGAGAAACTCGTCCAGCAGGGGTTGGTTATCCGCAGCGAAGACCCGCAAGATCGGCGCAACAAACTGATTACCCTGACCGAAGCCGGGGAGAGAGTCGCCGAGCAAAGTATGCAAGCCCGCCAGGGTTGGCTCGACCAACTGACCGAAAAACTCACCCCCGCCGAGCAGGAACAGGTTGAGGCTGCCCTGAATTTGCTCATTGAAAAATCCAGGCTGCTCGAAGCAGAAGCTGAGCTTCAACAATCTTAATTTGCACATCAAAACCCCCAATACCCACCAACCTGCCATGATCAAACTTTATCCATATATTCGTCGTTACACCTTGTCCATTTCAATTGCCATACTGCTTTTGTTTGTGCAAGCCATGGCAGACCTATCCCTGCCCGATTATCTTTCAAAAATCGTCAATAACGGTATCCAGCTCCAGGGCGTGGAAAGTCCCGTGCCGTCTGCTTTGCGCGCCGAAACCTTTCAGCGTTTATCCCTCTTCTTGACCCCTGAGGAACAGCTCCAATTGGAAAACGCTTACCAAAAGGTTGAAGCTTCAGACCCTGCCTATACTGAACTCAAAGCAAAATATACGGCATTGAGCGGTGAGCCTGTCTACACCCTCAAAACCCTGGATGACGCCGCCTTAAAGGCGCTCGAACCGTTAGCAGCTCGCGCCCTCCTGGCAGTTTCCTTTCTTGAAAAAGCGCAATCTGAACCGCAGGCAGCCGCCATGTTGGGGCAGGAGCTGGGCTTTGACCTGTCCAGGCTGCCGCCGGGTATGAACCTTTTCGACGCGCTGGCAAAAATCCCTTCTGACCAGCGCGGCAAAATCCTGACTGCCATGCAGGAACGCTTCAATGCCATCGGCGACTCGATGATCAACCAAATGGGCATCGCCGCCGTCCGGGCGGAATACGAAGCCCTGGGCGTGGATATGCACAGAGTCCAGACCGCCTACATCCTGCGAACCGGTGCAATCATGCTGCTCATCACTCTGGGTTCGGTCACAGCGACCATTCTGGTCGGTTTGATCTCGGCGCGTGTGGCAGCTGGCGTGGCGCGCGACCTGCGTGAAGGCGTCTTTGTGCGCGTTTCGGATTTTGCCAGCGCTGAGATTGAGAAGTTCTCCACCGCCTCGTTGATTACCCGCGCCACCAACGACGTGACCCAACTGCAAATGGTGACGATGATGATCATCC
>JBBIPD010000033.1:7673-14511 GCA_037443025.1 Chloroflexota bacterium | reverse complement strand
AAACGCCTCTCCAAAAAACTCATTCCCATCAACCATCTCACCTTTCAAAGCCACAAACATCGAGCCTGGAATGACCTGCCGGGAGTCGATGCTTGCCTCTGTAACCACCTGACTTGCCCACTCCAGGCGCACACCGGTCAGAGCTTCCAGGATATCTGCCAAAGTCAACATACCTGTCTAACGCAAAACCTGATGATCCAATCCATCTCTCTATCCGACAGCCAATTCTGGCTGATTTATTGACTTAACAGGGCATTCCGCACGTCGTCTGGCGGAATATTCATCAACACCACCAACCTCTCCACCACCTCTGCAAAAACCGGAGCGGCGACCTCAGAACCCCAGATAGAAGTGGTGGGCTTTTCCAACCAGATATAGACCAAAAAACGGTTATCAGGCACCGGTCCCCAACCCACAAAAGAGGCGTTGGTGACATGGCTGGTATATCCATATGGAGTGGGTATCTCGGCTGTGCCGGTTTTGCCAGCCACCCGGTATCCTTCCACCAGCGCGTCCGATGCTTCCAGTTCCAACGAGCGAGCCAGCATTTCGGTCAGGGTCCGTGCTGTCTCAGCCGAAATCGGCATCCCTACCAGTCGTTCGCCGGTGTCGTACTGGTGACCATCCTTAATAATCGAACGCACAATGCGCGGCGCCATCATCTTGCCGTCATTGGCTATCGCCGAGATTGCCGCCGCCATCTGCAACGGCGTGGCAGATACGCCCTGTCCAAAAGCGTTCGTCCCCAGGTCGGCGTCGTACCAATCTTCATCTCCGGGTATCTTCAGCCTGCCCGAGGCTTCACCCGCCATTTCAATTCCGGTCTGACGTCCGATGCCAAAAGCATCCATGTATTCATAGAATTGCTTGGCGCCAATCTGGGTGGCAATCCATGCCAGGCAGACGTTCAAAGAATGTTGCATACATCCCTGCATGTCCTGCGGTCCCCATGCGCCTGAATTCCAGTTGTAGATATAGGTTCCGCCGATTTCGAATACGCCTGTATCCACAAAAGTTGTGTCTGGCGTGACCGCCTTTGAGTCCAGCCCGGCTGCCATGGTCAACACCTTAAAGACCGAGCCGGGTTCGTACGCCTGACTGATCGCCCGGTTGAACGGCGTCTCGCCTTTAAATATCTCACCATACCGCCAGTATTGGTTCAGGTTCAGGCGCGGGGTAGTTGCCATTGCCAGGATATCGCCGGTCTTGGGATCTTCGACCACAATCGTCACCGACTCGGCACCGCTGCTTTCCATGGTCTGATCAACCACCTCTTCCATCGCATCCTGGATTTGACGATCGATCGTCAACACCAGGCTGGCGCCATCCGGGATCTCTGGCATCTCTGCCACCCGGTTGGGGTCTGTCGGGATCATGACGGTCTTCGGCTCGCCGGCGAGCAGGTCATTATACTTCGCCTCCACGCCAAAGTAACCCTTAATCCTGCCGTCTTGATCCCTTCCCACAAATCCTAAAATATTGGACGCCAGATCATTTTCGGGGTAAGTGCGCTGCAGGTGCTGGGTGTACACAAGACCGTCCAGACTGGGCGCATCTTTGTTCCGGCTATCCCCATAGTTCTTTTCAATCTCTTCGCGATATCTCTCTATCTGGTTAATTTTTTCTGCAGGCACGAAATCCGTCAGGACTGGATGAACGATGCCGTCCTTACGTTCCGGGTCGAGTTCCTCAAGTACCTTCTTGTAATCCAGTCCCAACACCACGTTCAGGGTCAGGGCAATCGTATGGGGGTTCTTTACATAAGGCAGCTCAGCCGCCACCTCATATACCGTGCTGTTGCCCGCCAGGAGATGACCCCAACGATCGTAAATCAAACCTCTGGCGGGATAGATGGTGCGGGGCATATATAAATAATCTTTGCCGCGTTCAATGAAAAGCTGGACTCGCTCTCTATCCAATTGAATGCGGGCAACCTGACCCATAATAAACATAGCCAGCACAGATAAGAGCGTCCCTAATAAGGTGTAACGCCAGATGTGCTCGGTCTTCATGGCTTTACCTCCATGAGTCGACGCAATGCCGGAACCAGGCGAACCCTCAGCCAGTCGAACAAGGATTCGGTATAATCCGCCGGCAGGCTTGCAGCCACGATGACGGTGGGTTTTGGAGGCGGAGCAATCACAGCTCCCTGGCGGGGGATATACCCCGGCACAACCAGATACGCGACCTCATACCGGTCCAGATGCTCAAAGCCCATTTCTAAAGCGCGTTTTTCCATCTCGGTCGCCGAGGTTACCATTGCCAGGCGGGTCTTCAGGTCTGCGTTGATCAGATTGAGCTCTTCGATATCCGATTGCATCATCAGGATTTCACGTCCATAGGTCGCAGCACGCGCGGTTACGTTCAGATATATCCCGGCGATCACGGCAGCCAATACCAATACCAGCAAAAACAGTCCCAGAATCTGCAACTGTTTTCGCCAGGGCGCCTGTGAATATGCCTGTGTGAGCTGTCTCACACCATTCATACCATCCTCCTGTTGCGGGATATGGTCTGGTGAGCAATGCCAGAATTAATAATCCACGACCAGGTCATCACTCCCTCATACAGGTTTGCAAGTGTTGTGCCAATAATATCTGTACCCGATTAAAGTTTCTCCACAACTCTCAACCGCGCGCTGCGTGCTCGCGGATTTTCTCTAATCTCTGCATCCTGCGGCTGGATTGGCTTTCGGTTCACCAACCTCAGCGTCGCCTTATGCCCACAGGTACAGACAGGCTGCCTGGGCGGGCACAGGCAATCCTGACTCTCCTGTCGAAAATACTGCTTGACAATCCTGTCTTCTAGCGAGTGGAAGGTGATCACCGCCAACCTTCCTCCTTGAGCCAGAGCGCCGACCGCTTGAGGCAAGAATTCCTGCAGTGCATCCAGTTCGCGATTCACCGCGATCCGCAAAGCCTGGAAGGTGCGGGTGGCTGGATGCATTCCCGGTCTGCCGGATGTCGTCGCCAACGCCACAATCCGCGCCAGTTGACCGGTGGTTTCAATCGGTCTGTTGCGCACAATCGCCCGCGCCACGCTCCTCGCTCGACGCTCCTCTCCGTAACGGTAGAGTAAATCTGCCAGCTCCGCTTCGGGCAGGTTATTCACCAGCTCCGCCGCGCTCACCGGATTATCCGGATCAAAACGCATGTCTAGAGGCGCCTCCACCTGAAACGAGAACCCTCTCTGGGGTGTATCCAACTGCAACGAAGATACACCTAAATCCAGCACAATCCCGTCCACAGGGCGCCATTTCAGGGCAGCCAACTGCCTGGTCAGGGTGGTATAAGAAGCCCGCACCAGGATGACGCGTGCGCCAAATTCAGATAACTTTTGGCGCGCAAGCTCCAAGGCTTGCGGATCGACATCTAACCCCAAAAGTTGTCCATCCGGCGAGCTTGATTTTAAAATACCCCAGGCATGCCCCCCTGCACCCAGGGTAGCGTCAACATAATAGCCACCCGGCTGCGGGCTCAATGAGTGTATAATTTCATGGTAAAGTACCGGACGGTGCATGGATATCTCAGTGGAAGGATATCCGGCTAACCTTACCCAGGTGAGATATCGAAGACTGCAAACAGGTCAGAGTTGGTTTCGGCGTCCTGCAACCTGGCAGCCTGCTCGTTCCAGTTCTGCGGAGACCAGATTTCAAAATAATCTCCCACGCCGACAACCACAACCTCGCTATCCAGGTTGGCAGCCTGACGGAGAAATTGTGGGATAAGGATGCGACCAGATTTATCCACCTCCAACCGTTCACCCTTCGAGAAGAGTAACCGCCTGAGCAGGCGCGCTTTGGGATCGGTGATGCTCATGCTCCGTACCCGCTGCGAAAACGCCTCAAACGCATCCACCGTCATGACCATCAAATTGCGGTCAAAGCCCTGGGTGATGTAAGCCCCCTCCGCCAACAAATCTCGATAGCGGGCAGGGATAGTCAGGCGACCTTTATTATCAAGATTATGCTGGTACTGACCAAGGAACATCTGTTCTATCCTGATTTTAATTGCAGAACGCCGGACGTATCCGGCGCTCCACTTATTCCCACTTTCTCCCACAATCACACACAGTATATACGAAATCACCCTTAAAATCAAGAGGTCTTTTCAAATTCGATAGCCGACATTAGTACTATTTTGCCAAAATTCAAACTCTCGCCGTCATTTCTGACGCACCTCACTTCGCAAAGGAACCCCGATATGACCCTGCCTCCAAACAACCACGAATTTTCGAGCCTGTTCGCCGGTTTAGACGCCGCAATCCCTTTACTGGATGGCTCCTTTCAACGTTATATCAACTTGGATAACGCCGCCTCCACCCCCGCATTTGCCAGTGTCCAGGCTAAGATTAACCATTTCCTGGAGTATTACAGCAGCGTCCATCGCGGCACAGGATTCAAGAGTCAGCTCTCGACCCACGCCTATGAGGAAGCGCGTCGTATCACACTGAGATTTGTGGGCGCAGACCCTAACCAGCACACCTGCATCTTTGTCAAAAACACCACCGAAGCCATCAACAAACTGGCGCATCGCTTCCCTTTCACCCCCAAAAGGGACATAGTGATTACCAGCGGGATGGAGCATCATTCCAACGATCTGCCCTGGCGGGCAGCAACCACAACCATCCATGTCTCCCTCACCCCCGATGGTCGGCTGGACGAGGGCGCCTTCGATGCTGCGCTGGAACCGTACCGCTCCCGCATCGCCCTGGTGGCAATCAGCGGCGCCAGCAATGTCACCGGTTACCTGAACCCGATTCACCGCCTGGCTGAAAAAGCCCATGCGGTCGGCGCTCAAATCATGGTGGATTGCGCCCAGCTTGCTCCGCATCGGAAGATAGATATGCTCCCCCTGGATGACCCGCGCCACCTGGATTTCATTACCCTTTCCGCCCACAAAATGTACGCCCCTTTTGGAAGCGGCGCCCTGATTGGCAGGCGGGACGTGTTCGAAGATGGCGACCCAGATATGGTGGGCGGCGGTACGGTAGAGATCGTGACCCTGGATCATGTCGTTTGGGCAGGTCCGCCGGACCGCGAAGAGGCGGGCAGTCCTAACACGGTCGGGGCAATCGCTTTGGCAGCCGCAATCCGCCAGTTAGAAGATATCGGTATGGATGTCGTGGCTGATCACGAAGCCGCCCTGACCGCCTATGCGTTAACCCGTTTGACCGAGGTGCCGGGGATTATTATTTATGGAGATACCGACCCTGACCGCGCCAACACTCGTCTGGGAGTAATACCCATCAATTTAGAGGGGCTATCACATTTTCTAGTGGCAGCCATCCTGGGGCATGAATTCGGCATCGGGGTGCGCAGCGGCTGCTTCTGCGCCCATCCATATATCTTGCACCTGCTTAACCTCAGCCCGGCTGAGGCAAGCGCTCTGCGCAACCGGATGCTTGCCGGGGATAAATCCGAGATGCCGGGCATGGTTCGAGCTTCATTTGGGCTGTACAACTCAACCGAAGACATAGAAGCCCTGGCTGAAGCGTTGACCCGCATCGCCCAGGGGAAATATTCTGGCGTGTACCATCAGGACAGGAGCAGCGGTGAATTCAAACCCGAGGGCTGGAACCCTATCTTTGACCGATATTTTTCCTTATAAGCCCGGCTCACCTGCCCCTGGATATGATGTGGTTATGAACAGCCGCCGTCCCGTTCCATTGAATCCATGACCGCCACCGCGGCGATATTGACAATATCTCGCACCTCGTCGCCGGTTTGCAAGACATGAATCGGAGCGCCCATCCCAAGCAGGATAGGACCGATCGCCTGGGCATTGCCCAACCTTGCCAGTAACTTATAAGCGACATTGGCGGCTTCCAGTGACGGGAAAACCAACACGTTGGCGTCTTTCACCCGACTGAACGGGTAACGGTTTTCAATGATCTCCGGGACAACCGCGGTGTCAGCCTGCATCTCTCCATCCACCGCCAAGTCCGGACATTTAGCGCGGATGATTTCAACCGCCCGGCTGACCTTCTCCGCCAGGGGATGAGGCGTGCTGCCAAAGTTCGAGAACGAGAGCAGTGCCACCCTGGGTTCGATTCCAAGCTGGCGGGCGAATTTTGCCGCCAGACACCCAATCTCCGCCAGGTCTTCTGCCCCCGGATCGATGTTCACGGTGGCATCGGTGAATAGGTACACTTTGTTGTTGACAATCATGATGTACACCCCGGCGGCGATTTTCGCCTCGGGGAGAGTGTGGTGAATTTGCAGGGCAGGGCGAATCACCTCCGGATAACTGTAAGTCAAACCGGAAACGAAAGCATCCGCATCGCCCATCTTGACCATCATCGGACCCAAGACGTTGGGTTCGCGCATCCGTTTGCGCGCCTCTTGCATTGTTATCCCCTTGCGGTTGCGCATCTCGTAATAGGCGCGGACATATTCTTCCGTCCGCTCGAAGTTCCAGGGGTCAACGATCTTAGGACAGCAGTCCAGCCCAAGGGTCTCGATTTTCTCCTGAATCACCCCGGGGCGACCAATCAGGATGGGATTTCCAATCCCCTCGTCAATTATCCTCGCCGCTGCACGGATGATTTTCGGCTCTTCCCCTTCGGCAAAGACCAGGCGTTTCTTCACCGGACAACTTTGGGCTTTATGCAGGATGTAATAGCGCACCTGCTCACCCATCCCCTGACGGTAAGCGAGCTGTTCGCGATATTCGTCTATATCAATCATCTTCCTGGCGGCGCCCGTTTCCATGGCTGCCTTTGCCACCGCGGGGGATTCCCAGAGCAAGACCCGCGCATCGAGGGGTTTAGGGATAATATAATCCTCGCCAAATTTCAGGCTCTCCAGTCAGTATGACCGCAAGACGCTATCCGGCAC
>JBBIPD010000033.1:0-7659 GCA_037443025.1 Chloroflexota bacterium | reverse complement strand
TAGCTCCGCCAGCGCCCGGGTGGCAGCCACCTTCATCTCCTCGTTAATCGCCCGGGCGCGCACATCCAACGCCCCGCGGAAGATAAACGGGAAGCCCAGGACGTTATTGATCTGGTTCGGATAATCAGAACGACCGGTTGCCACGATGGCGTCTGGGCGCGCTTCCTTCGCCAGCTCGTAACGAATTTCCGGGTCGGGATTTGCCATGGCAAAAATCAATGGGCGTTCAGCCATGGTCTTTACCATTGCAGGGGTAAGAATATCGGCGACCGATAAACCGTAGAACACATCTGCGCGCCGAACCGCGTCTTCCAGTGTACGAGCGTCGGTCTCAGCCGCGAAACGTTCTTTATACTGATTCATGCCATCTTTGCGCCCGCGATAGACCACGCCCCGCGTGTCCACCAACAGGATATTCTCTCGGGATGCGCCCAGTCGCACCATCAACTCAGCGCAGGAGATTGCCGAGGCACCTGCGCCCGAAATCGTAATCCGCACATCCTGGATAGATTTGCCCACCAGCTCCAATCCATTCAACAAGGCTGCCCCAGAGATGATGGCGGTGCCATGCTGATCATCGTGGAAGACGGGGATATCCAGCATCCCTTTGAGTGTTTCTTCAATATAAAAACACTCGGGGGCTTTGATATCCTCCAGGTTGATCCCGCCGAAGGTCGGAGCAATTGCAGCTACCACCCGGATCAGTTCATCGGGGTCATGGGTGTTGACTTCGATGTCAAAGACGTCCACATCGGCAAAACGCTTGAATAACACCCCTTTGCCCTCCATAACCGGTTTCGACGCCAGAGCGCCCCTGTCTCCCAACCCCAGGATGGCAGTGCCATTGGAGACAACAGCCACCAGGTTCCCCTTGGAGGTATACTCATACGCCATTTCCGGGTCTTTCTCAATCTCAAGCACCGGAACTGCCACGCCCGGAGTATATGCCAGGCTGAGATCCCGCTGTGTGTCCATCGGCTTGGTTGGCACAACCGAAACCTTACCGGGCTTGCCCCCCAGGCGATGGTACTCCAGGGCTTCTTCACGGGTGATTTTTGTCATAGCACACTCCCATAACCTATACGTATATTCTTGATTGACGTCTGCCCTCGTCGGGTTTCCCGATTATAACTTCACCCACGCCAATTATCCAAAAATTAAGATTTCGATTGAGGCAGATAAAGGAGCAGAACCCCTCGTTATTTCATACTCCGAACCGCCAAAATTAATCACAATGAAAATTGGATATAATGTATAATGTATATGTACTAAAAGAATTAACCTTAACGAACCTGTATCGTGTACTTTAGATTGGATAGAATTTTCGGAGAACTGTGTACCTTTCAATTTGTTAGCCATCTCACTGCTGAGGCGCCTTTCAGGTCGAGAAAGCCTTCCCTTTATGAAGGCGCATTCTTTGCGGATTTGATTGGTGGAAATTCCCCAAAGCCTGAAGGAAGTGGAGGAGATTTAATTCCTCCCGGGGCAGTGACAGGGCTAACGTAAAATTTATCGCCTGCCGCAGAGATATTTATCCGGAGGAGATGCCCGGTTACAGCAATCGCCAGGTTTTTTGGGTAGGCTTTGCTCATCCAGAAGAATGGCGGTTATCACTCGGACCGGGTATTTCGAGAATTATTCGATTAATTCGAGCGGCAACGGTTGGGATTCAACGCTCAGTTAGAAGTGATTGTCTTGGTGCGTTATGATTTTACTCAGCCATCCTGTGGAAATTGGATGCGATTGGAATTGGGCGATGGTGCAAATGACCAACCCGCAAACATAATCACCGTTTTCAATCATCCGATAGGTCAGCATTTATCGGTGGCGTTCTGATTGTTAAAATCTTACTGTTAACCTGCTGAACCTATCTATCAACTGGGATACCACCAACGAATCCGCAGCCGTAATCTCTGTAGGCAGGGTTACGGCTATTTAATTTAACATGGGACGAAGAATTACTGCCATCATTGCTCAAAAGCACAATCCTCAACGGGTCAACATCTATCTGGATGGTGAGTACGCCTTTGGGTTATCACGCATCGTCGCCGCGTGGTTAAGCGTGGGGCAAGAACTCGACGACGAAAAAATCGCATCCCTTCAGCAGGAGGATGCCCTGGAAGTCGCCTATCAAATTGCCCTCAATTTGCTATCCTACCGCAATAGAACAGAAGCCGAGGTTCGCGCCCATCTGGTAAAAAAGGGCATTGGCGAGGACATCATCCAGTCCGTGCTGGAGCGTTTGCAGCGGAGCGGTCTCTTGAACGATCAGCAATTTGCTCAAGAATGGGTTGAGAACCGCAACGAATATCGCCCTCGCGGTCGCCGCGCCCTGGTGTATGAACTCAGACAAAAAGGGGTTCCCGACGAAGCGATACAGGCAGCTGTCGAGGAACTGGACGAAGAGGAACTGGCTTACCAGGCTGCGCAGAAAAAAGCCCGGCAATTGAAACCAATGGAATGGCAGGAATTCAAGCAAAGAATGTACGCATTTTTAGCACGCAGGGGTTTCAGTTACGAAATTTCAGCCCCGGTGGTTACCCGCATCTGGCAGGAACAAAAACGCCAAAGCCAGAGCAGCATCAATCAGAATCTTGAAGAGGTTGAGACATGAATGGCTTGACACTATGGTTACCCATCTCCATTTTGGCGTTATTGGTTGGAATGGGGTTGGGTTATCTCATCAAACAATCCCTGATAGAGCGCGAGATACAAAGGCAAAAACTCGAAGCCGATCGCATCTTGAAAGAAGCTCACGAAAAAGCTCGTCTCCTAGAACTTCAGGCGAAGGACCAGGCGTTAGAGATACGCCAAAGCGCCGAGGCGGAGGTGCTCCGCCGCCGAAATGACCTGAGCCGCGAGGAGGACCGTTTGCAAAAACGGCGAGAAGAGCTCGATCAACGCACTGATCGCCTGGAAAAACGAGAGCAAATGCTCAACAAGCGCCAGAGCGCCCTGGACAAGCGCAGTAACGAAATCGAAAAAATGTACCAGGACGAGTTAGAAGAACTCCAACGCATCTCCCAGATGAGCATCGAAGAAGCCAGAAGTATGCTTTTGGCGGAAGTGGAGAAAGAAGCCCGCAACGATATGGCGAAAATTATCCGTCAAATCGAAGCTGAAGCGCGGGAAGAGGGCGAACGTCGGGCGCGTGCCATTATCACCACCGCCATTCAACGAGTGGCGTCCGAACACGTCTCAGAAATAACCACCTCGGTCGTCCCACTCCCCGCAGATGAGATGAAAGGGCGCATCATCGGGAGAAATGGGCGCAACATCCACGCATTTGAACAGGCAGCAGGTGTGGATGTCATCGTAGATGATACCCCCGAAGCGGTTACCATATCCTGTTTTGATCCCGTTCGCCGCGAGGTCGCTCGCCGAGCGTTGAGCAAACTGGTTGTGGACGGGCGCATCCACCCGGCGCATATCGAAAAAGTGCTTAAGAACGAACAAAAAGAAGTGGAACGGGTCATTGCCGAGGCGGGCGAACAAGCGGCTTTCGACGCCGGCGTAAGCGGGCTTCACCCCGAGATCATTAAGATGCTCGGTCGTTTGAAATTTCGCACTTCCTATGGTCAAAACCAGCTCTCCCATGCCGTAGAGACAGCTCATATTGCAGCCGCCATCTCGGCTGAGCTGGGAGCAGATGTTGAAGTTGCCAAAGCGGGCGCGCTGCTTCACGATTTAGGCAAAGCGATGGATCACAACGTGGAAGGCACCCATGCCCAAATCGGTGCTGATTTTGCCAAACGCTATGGGGTCAACCCCAAAGTGGTGAATGTCATCGCCTCACATCACCACGAGGTTGATCAGGATTCCCTGGAAGCCATCATTGTGGAAGCAGCCGATGCCATCTCCGGCGCAAGACCAGGAGCGCGTCGGGAAAGCCTTGACCAGTACATCAAACGCGTTCGCGCCCTGGAAGATATCGGAAATTCGTTCAAAGGCGTCAGCCAGACTTACGCCCTGCAGGCGGGACGAGAAGTGCGCATCTTCGTTAAACCGGAAGATGTGGACGACCTGGCATCCACCCGACTGGCGCGAGATATCGCCCGGCAAATCGAGGAATCAATGCAATATCCGGGTCAAATCAAGGTCACGGTTATCCGCGAAACCCGAGCGATTGATTACGCCAAGTAACTCAACTGTTTAGAAAAGGGTTTGTCTTTCTCTCCCTGCCCACGCTTGTTTCAGGTCCATGCCCTGAGAGCAGGCGTGTCTCATCTGGCAGGGAGAGAATGTGATTCTCTATACTGCTGATCAAGGTATCATAATCTCCACCGGGTAAATCGGTGCGCCCGATGGAGCCCTGAAAAATCACATCCCCGCAAAAAACGACTTTCTCTTGTTTGCAATAATAAATCACATGCCCCCGGGTATGACCCGGAGTGTGCCTGACCTCAAACCGATTCCCGCCAACCCACAGGGTATCGCCATGTTGCAGCTGGATGGTTGGCTCTGGACCGGGGTCAATCCTCATCCCAAAAAAAGGCGCTCCGCCCTGCATTCGCCATAGAGGGTAATCAGCCGAGTGCATGGCAACCGGAGGTGGGGGATTAACTCCATCAGCCACTGCGCCTGCGCCTGCAAGGTGGTCAAAATGGGCATGAGTCAGCCAGATGCTACCAATCCGCCAGTTTCTCCGTCTGGCTTCTGCCACAATGACCTCTCCCTCGTCTGCAGGGTCAATCACAACGGCTTCCCCCGTGAGCGGGTCGGCGATTAAATAGGCGTTGGTCATCACAGGACCTAAAGTAAAGCTCACAATTTCAAGCATAGCCCAATTCTAACAAAAAACCTCTATCCTTCCGTTTTTAGCTTCACCTGGGACAGGTAATCGCTTACCGTCAATGGTATCAAGGGGACCATCCAAACCATATAGCTCGTGAACATCACCGGGTTAAAGAATACGAATACCGACATGACCAGCAACGACGCTAAATATAAACCCAAATCACGCTTCCAGGTGACCCAATATACCAGCAGTAGCATCGCCCCCAATGGCAGACGGGCTGCTATGCCCTTGAGACCGATAAACTCATCTAAAGAAGACACATTAAACGACGCCATCGCCAATCGGGTGCCAGAGAAGAGGATGGACCGGATAATTCCCTCCCAGTTCCAGACCAGAAATGGAAGTGAGATAAGCGCAGGAATTAAAGCAATCCAGATGAAAGCCTTACCGATGGATTTCCAGGGCTGGGCGCGAGACTCACGCCAGACCCAAATCAAGTAAAGCGGTAATAGAAGTATCCCAACCTGTTTGATTCCGAGTGAAAGTCCCAAGAATAGGTATGATAACAAACGATGCCTTCGAAAACAAAATAACGAAAGCAGCATGAAAAAGACCGCCGCAAAATCAATATCGGCGGTTTTTCCAACATGCAAAGTCCAACGGTTAAAAAGCCAAAAGAGCGATGAAAATATGGAAAGGATAATCAAATTCTTTTTTGCAGGGATATAAAACAGGGATGATGCGATCAAGAGATTGAATGCGAGAAATATAACTCTCCAAAGCGAGAGCCAATCTCCAAAAGCAGTCAGTCCGGCTGCTTGAGATACCCAGGAGAGCAGGTACATGAGAGGTAAGTATGTGGCGTATTTTTGGTTGACCAACATATCCCCCGAAAGAATCTTCTCATAGGGGTTGACGCCATTGAGCAGACTCTGTCCACTTAGATATATATAATAAATATCCTCCTTCCGGGGAGAGCCATAATTCCAGAATTGCAAATTCACCACAATCCCAAAAACCAGAACCGTCAATAACAGGAAGAGGTAAATCAAGGATTTGATACGATATTCCGACCGGAGTAGATTTAGGAACAACAATCCCATCAGACTGATGGTCATCAGCCAGACGAAAGACGGAATCATCCACACTGGATAAACCGGACCGAAGAGAGAAGGAGAGGCTGAGAAACAATAAATCGCGCCAAAGATGAATAGGATGAAAAACACACCAAAGAATGCAGCCGCTAAAACCGAGTCGCGGAGCAGGCGTTCGATATAGATTATGCTCTTTTGAGTTGCGGTTGGCAGAAATAATGCAATTGCGAGAGCAAGAAACGCCAGTGAAATGACGCCGATGACGACGAGAATTGATATTGGCAATAAGCTGCCACCTTTTCCGCCAATATCGGTTTGAGACAAACTCCGGAACAACGATATCCAACTTATACCACTGATGATCCAACCCACCAATGAGAATAGACGGATTATCCACAAGCGAGTCATTTTGTCATTCATCGGGTTGAGACAAGCTATCCCATATATTCCCAAAAAGGATGGCGATGATCGCTGCGCCTTATAACGTTTATCTGCCACAAACAAAATCAGGCGCTGGTTAGCCTGAGCCAACCAGCACCTGAGATTCTGACCGATACAGAGAGAATTGTCAATCTGTTCTACAACGGAAAGATCAATCTTTCTGGATTAACACTCCAATAAACCTAACCGCGGCTTATTCCATCGGCGCCTGATTGGTCTTGCTTGAGGGGCATTTGATTCCATCACCATAGACGCAGGTGTTGTGAACGTTCCACCAGCCATCTGCAAAGACAAAATCCGGAGGCTCGCCAGTCACGTTTGGATAAGCCCGATCAATCCTGACCCGTTCTTCGGGCCACATCCAGTTGATATCCGGGACGCTGAGTAGCCTGAGATCACCTTGATGAATCTCCAAATCCCTGTTCAAGACCTCCAGGTATGGATCAAAGAAGAGACCCGTACCATGCGGAGCGCTGATCTTATCTTCACTGAAATACGTCAGGTTGAATGGTCCAGGTTGGTAGAATTCAATGGAAAGTTCGGCTGTTCGTTGGGTGACCATCATCGGTTTATTCTCGAAGGCGTTAATCACCTCGCCCTCAACCGGAAATGCGTCACAGGTGCAGGGAATCACTACGAAATCATTCGCCTGGGAAGCGATAAACGGCGTCTGTGTGGAACTGATGGTATGACCATTCTGATCCCGGATGGTCAACGAGGCTACCCCGTCCGAAGTAAAGGCATTCGCAGGAATCAGTATATGGAAGGCGTGTGTTCGGACTCCACCACGGGCGCGAGGCGTGATAACAAAGTTGATTCTATACAGGTCATCGGTATCTTTATCTATCACCAGCTTCGTATCGATATTCGCTACCCAGTCATTGTAATCAAAGTCCATATCGGGACGATCAAAATCCAAATCCTCAAAACCAATCGTCATGGGAACAATGGCGGATACAGACTCCTCCCTTTCCATGTTCGGGAAATACACCTTGTACAGGGCAATCGTTACTGTCGCGTCGTCTGAGTCTTCCACCGGGTAGCCCTCATCGTCATGACCGGAGGCGGTCACGGTGTCAACCTCGACATCGCCCGCATCCCCGCTGACCATGGCAGTGAACTGGCAGGTGTAACTGGCGCCGGGTTGGATGGTCTGTGGAACGGAGCAGGTACCCTTGCCGTTCAAATCGCCGTGAATATCATCCACGAGTGAGGTGATCGTCACCGGGGCGGTTGGGCTGCTATTGTTGGTCACAACCACGGTGAAAGTTACCTCTCCTCCAGGCGCGCCAACGACAACAGGATTGGCGTCTTTTTGCACCTCGATTTCGGGGAAGCCATCATCCGTCGTGATTGTCACCGTGGCGTCATCCGAGTCCTCAACCG
>JBBIPD010000032.1:12403-14965 GCA_037443025.1 Chloroflexota bacterium | reverse complement strand
CCTCGCCAAAGGCAGCAAAACCGGTGTCTATTGCGCCCAAACCAACCGAGAGAATCAGCCGCCCCTGAGAGAGGTGATCCAGGGTGACGGTTTCGCTCGCCAGCTTCCAGGGGCGCATGCGCGAGAGGGGGGTGAGCATGGTGCCCAGGCGGATTCGGGTGGTGGTCATGGCGGCGGCTGCCAGACTGACCCAGGCGTCAATCCCCCACACCGGCTCCCAGACGAAAAAGCCATCCCAACCCGCGCGTTCCGCCAGTTGCGCCAGTTCGGCTGCGGCGCGCGCATCTCCCCTGGGTAGAACAAAACCGTATTTCACTCCTTGATTAAAATCCCTTCGTCTTTCAGGCGCTCGACGCTGCGATAGGTCAATCTCCCCAACTCCCGGAACAATGCCTCATCCAGCTTTTTGAAATTAAAGCACGATTTGCCCTGCATGCGCTTTTTAAGCTCGGGAGAAATGTCATCCAGGAGATCGGGATACATATAGACCGGCATCAGGTGATAACTGACGTAGTTCTTATTTACCTGGACTGCGCCGAAAAACAACCTCTTCTTAAGCCGAAGTGCATATCCGGCATCCAGGGAGTAATGGCTCGCATCATCTGCGGTGATGACCGCCATATCCTGGTATTCAGCCAGGATCGCCCGCAGGCGCTCGAAAATTTGGGGGAAATTTTGAGAATCGGGCATAGAATCTCTCACAGTTCGATTTAGGGCGGCGTTCAGGAGAAACACCCCCGAGGTGAGCCATCGTCTCGGCGCGATCGTTTCGAGCACTTCTCCGGTCGGAATTATAAACCATAAATAAGATAATTTATATCTTATTTTTTAATCGTCTGACAGTACCGCGCTGCAGGAGCATCAGGGTGATGTCGTCCACCTGAGGTTCCGCCCCGGCGAAAGCGTAGATGCTGGAAATCAGGGCATCCAGCAGTTGAGGCGCAGTCCGTCTGCTGTTTGCTCTGGCGACCTCAAGCATCCCTCTCTCCCCAAAGAAATCCCCCTCCCGGTTCTGTACATCGGTGACCCCATCGGTATAAAGCAGGAGCATGCCCTTGCGTGGAATCTGAACAATCGCCCTTTCCCAGATGGCGTCCTCGGAGATTCCCAGCGGGATTCCAGTTCGAAACAACCCCTCCGTTAACAGACCGTTCGCATTGGGAAGCAGCATCTGAGGCGGGGGATGTCCGCCGTTGCAGTATGTCAGCAACCCGCTGGACGGATCTAACACCCCATAAAAGAGGGTTACAAAAAGACCACTGTTAATATCGGCGATGATGCGTTGATTGACCACATGCAACAGGCGTTCAGGCTCGTCGGGATAATCGGCGGCATAAGTGCGAATCAGCGTCCGGCTCAAAGCCATCAGCAAGGCTGCGCCCATGCCCTTATCCACCACATCCGCCATGACAATCCCAATCCGCCCATCCGGCAGGGGGATGAAATCATAAAAATCACCGGCGGTTTCGCGGGCTGGTCTCCAGGCGGCGGCAATCTGCCATCCTGGGGGTTGGGGCGGCTCGTCTGGCAGCAGGCTGGCTTGAACCCGCCCAGCCAATGCCAGCTCCTGGCGTCGGACGCCAACCGTATGCAGAGCGCGCGCAGCCTGATTCAAGAATCCCACCAGGAGCAGGTCGCGTTCGCGGGGTTCGAGGAACAGGTCGCGGACAAATTCTTCCACGATGGTCGCAACGCCGAACGGTTTTTCACCTGGGATGATGAGAGGGATTGCGCGGGTCACCCGCTGTTCAACTTCAAGCCCACGCAAGCTAACCCGCTGACGGTAGGCGCGCGTCTCAAGGCGGTCTGCCGTGAGGGTGATTTGCAGATTAGGCGGCAGCTCATCCTTCAGGTTTGCCTGGCTGGGGTTGATCAGCCGCAGATGGTTTTCCTGCGGCGGGCAATGCCAGATTTGAGCCTCTCGGACGCCGAACGCCGCCGAAAGTCCGCGCTGCAGGAAATGAACCGCCTGAGCCAGGTCTTGAGACGCATAAATCGAGTTGATGGTGGCGGACAACAGGTCAATCCGAGATTGAGGATTGCCTTGCTGGATGCTCGCTTCCAGGTAATCAATTGCCGAGTCCCAACGACCAGCCATTGCAAGCAGGTGTCCCACCCTGCCGGGGGTGAAATGCTGCGCCAAAAAGCGGGCGTAGATAAGGTTTTGCAGCCGGTAGAAATCCCCATATCCCCGTTCTTCCACTTCGACGACGCCGGTCAGGTAGAGCGGGTCCAGGTCTGGGGAGAGCGGCAACGGCAGAGCTGAGCGGGGCACAGCCTCTTGTTCCAGCAGCATCAAGATACACTGGAGCAGGTCCGGGTCATCCTCAATCATGCGAATCGCCTCGACCAACGGGGCGTATTCAAACACTTCGCCGCGCAAAAAGCGGTTGGTGATGAAGCCAACATCCCTGGCGCGAATCTGGCGCTCGGGTCGGGATAACGCCAATTCTGCGCAGGATTGGCATATCTTGCGGATGAGAAATAAATCGCCGCTGGTGGCTTGAAGTAATTTGTCCAATCCCTGGGGGGTGACATTGACACCTTGTTCGGCTAACAACT
>JBBIPD010000032.1:11641-12381 GCA_037443025.1 Chloroflexota bacterium | reverse complement strand
GGCTTTCCTGGCGCGAGAGATCGCCGACGAACACGCGCCGGGCGATGCCTCGAAACGGCGAGGACTCGCCGACCGCCAGTGTTGCCAGACTCAACGCTCCCGATACAACCACGGTGAGCTGATTGTCCAGAGTCTGCTGTTCCATGTATGCAGCGCGTAGGGAAGTGAGCAGCGCCTGGATCAAATCGGTGGGCATTGCCTCCAAGGGATCAATAATCAGCACCAGATCCCGCTCGAGGTTGACCAGGCTTTCGGTGAGGAGACTCCGAAAAACTGCGCTGCTCGCCTGCTCGTCCGCCGGTATCGAGAGCTTCTGACCGCTTGCCTCCACCAGGCGTTCGCTGGTCAGGCGAATCAAGTCGGCAAAGAACGCCTGTTGGGTGGTGGCGCGCAGTTCAAGCAAGTTGATGTAAATACAGGTCCAGCCGAAACGCCGGGCGAGTTGCCCCTGGATATATTGCAAGAGCAGGGTCTTGCCGCAAAGCCTGGGTCCAAGCACGGCGCAATAGATTCGTTCTTCCACGCAGTGAACGATCTGCTCGATTGCCTCGCGGTGATAGCGCGCCGTTATCGGGGTGTCGGCTATTGGATCAAGACCGACCATAGCCTTCTTCCTTCACTTTGCGGAACAGATAATTCAGGTCGTAGGATTGGCGCAGCACCCTGGTAAAAACGGGAGAGGTGAAATAGAGTTCCCTGCCTTTGCGGTGGATGACTCCCGCCAGAGTGAGCAGATTGCA
>JBBIPD010000032.1:0-11622 GCA_037443025.1 Chloroflexota bacterium | reverse complement strand
GCTGCAAGGTAATCCCTCCCTTGCGCAACACGGCGTCAATCTCCTCGTGGCTAAAGCCTTTGTATCCGGCGTCTTCAGCCGACATCAAGATGGCGTAAATCAACGCCTTTTCCCGATTCTCGGTATTTTGCATGAATGACGTCAGCAAGTGGCTGGTGAAACCTTCGTCGGAATAGACATCAATCAGGCTGGCGGGGGTGATCTCGCGCAAGCCGGTCTCGTCCAGTCTGCGCAGCAAAATCAAACAATAATATTGAATCAGGTTGGGGTGACCTGCGGTTTCCTCGTAAATCCGGTCAACGACTTCCTCCTCCTGACGTATGCGCACCCGCAGGTTTTCCATAGGGGTGACGATCAGCTCGCGCGCTTGCTGGCGGGAGAACTCGTTAAGTCGGATTTCCTGGGCAAAATTATAAAAAGGCGAATCGAGCAAATATTGTTCGCGCATCGCCTCCCGAAAGCCGGCGATGATATATTGACAGGCGCCTTTATTCGACGAGGCGCGCAACATGCGAAATAATTCCCAATCCCCGCGCTGCATAATCACCAGGTTATCAATCTCATCCAGCAAGAACACAATCTTCGTCTTGAGCTGTTTGCTCATCCGCTCCAGAAAATTGGGAAAAAAGAAGACATACTTTTGCATGTGCAGGCGGGGCAACTCGCGTGGATTGAGTTTGCGCACCACCTCGCGAATATAATCCTCGGTGCTGAGCAGGTCGCTGCACTCCAGGTACACCACGTGCGCCGCCTCGTCACGCTCTTTCAAGATGCGCTCCGTCTCGCGCAGCAGGGAGGTCTTGCCGATGCGGCGGATGCCCAGAATGACATGATTGGTGTCTGGGTTTGCCAGGATGCGAGAAATCTCCTGTTCACGCCCAAAAAAGCGGCTGCCGGTCACCGGGGCGCGGGTTTCATAAGGCGAGAGATAGGATATCGGCACCTGAGCTGAGATCAGGTCGAGCAGTTCCGCAGAGGGGCGCCGGGATTGAAGCACCGTTTTCTGCTCCTCGCCGCCGATAAGCACCAGGTTCGTGATCAGACTCGATTTATAGCGAAACAAGGGATGGCTGTTTCCGTCCAGCAGCACCAGCACAATCTGGCGGCTCAAGTTGCGCTCGCGCATCACGTCCGCCAGGCTCTGCATCAGGTGCTGAGCCGGGATGCCATCCATGTCTTTCGTCTTCACCGAGATGACCGGCGTGCGGCTGGAAAGGCGCAGTTTCCACGACGACAGATCGACCGTGAACAGCTCATAACCTAACACCGAGCCGCTCTCACGGACAGTATAACCAAGCTCATCATGGAGCATGCGCAACAGGCGAGGCCAATCTTTTTGTGGTCTCACGGATTTTGCATCTCCTTCTCAAATACCGAACCCCAACATTTCCAAACCGGTAATCCCCTTCCCATCCATTCTGGCGCCACGAGAGCAAGAGCGCCCGAAGCGCAATCCCTACTCACTGGGGGAGAGCTTTCTGGCAGGCTCCGAATCATCTGGAGGTAAGAGATAACGCGCCTCAACGCTGGCGAGAGAGGATGATCAGGGCGATATCATCTTCCTGGGGCGTTCCACCGATAAAGCCCTGCACACTATCCAGCACAGCCTGGAGGATATGCGCCGCCGGTTGACCAGCGTTAGCGCGGATGACATCCAGCAAGCGCTGGTCGCCGAAGAATGTCCCCTGACGATTCTGGGCTTCGGTGACGCCGTCAGTGAATAACACCAACATATCGCCCGGAGAGAATTTGACGATTTTCTGCCCCCAGGCGGCATCTTGCGAGATACCCAGGGGGATGCCGGTGCGACTTAAGCGATCAACCCGCTTGCTTTTCAGAGAGCTGAGCAGGAAAGGAGGATTATGCCCGGCGTTGACATAGCGCATCCGACCCAACTCGGGTTCCAGAATGGCGTAAAAGGCGGTGACGAACAGACTGCCGCGGGTATCGGTCAGGATGCGCTCGTTCACCGCCCCCATGGCGATGGCAGGCAGGGTAGGATACCTGGCAGCGTAGGTGCGGATGAGGGTGCTGCAGAGCGCCATGAAAACCGCCGCCCCCAGACCTTTATCGGTGACATCCGCGATGACGATAGCCCATTTGTCATTCCCGACGGGGATGAAGTCAAAGAAATCGCCGGAGGTTTCTCGGGCGGGGACAAGCCTGGCAGCCACATTCCAGCCCTGGATAGAAGGCGCGCCAGCCGGCAAGATTCCGGATTGAATGCGCCAAGCCATTTCCAACTCCTGGGTTGCCCGGCTCTCCATCTCCTCGTGGCTGTGCTCGTGGAGCGGCTCAATCCAGGGCGATAACACCTCAACCAGCCGATTGACTTTGTCCAGAATCTCATCATGGTCGCTCGTTTCGTTCCTGCAGGTGATACCAATTCCCGCAATCACTTGCCCGCGATGAGTCCCCGGCACGGGGACGAGAATCAGGTCGCTGCCAGGGGAGTGCCTGCCGCCCCAGGGATACGCTTCTCCCACGGTGAAGATTGCCGCTTCATAAGTGGCGCCCAGCCAGCGCCAGGCTGGTTCGGGAATTGATTTTGGCAGCGGTGTGGGGTAAGAGAACAAATCTTGATCCGGGAAAAGGCGCACCTGGATGTAACAGTTGGGGAAAATCCGGGGTAAATGCGCAGCCAGCAGCGCTCGCAAGCGCTCCATATTTTTACCCGAAGTCAGCACCTCGCCCTGAAATTGATCCAGCAACTCCTGAGCGTGTTCTGTTCCGCCGATTTGCGCAACCTCCTGGCGTCTTTCATAAACCCTCAAAATCGATTCGACCAGCTCAGCGGGCGAGATATCCTTAACCAAACATGCGGTAGCGCCAGCCTCCAGGGCGCGTTGCGCCATCTCCTCTTTCTCGGCATCGATGAGGGCGAACACATGGATATGCGACCAACGCTGCCGGATGATACGCGTTGCTGCATAACCATCCAGGCGCGGCATGTCCAGATCCATCAAGACCACATCCGGCTGGATAAGCTCACATAGTTCGATGGCTTCTTCGCCATCCTTCGCCTCGCCCACCAGGCGCAGGTCTTGATATGCCATCACAGACGCGACCAATTGGCGCCGCACACTTGCCTGGTCATCTACTACGACCACGCGAATTGGCTCCCTATCAGTCATGACATCTTACCTGGCAATTGCTGAATCTCGACCGCTCGCCCATCGAATTACCAACAAGGTAATTGTACATGAAAAGTGGTATTTTTAGCGCCGGATGTCCGCCGGATAACCGCCGGATAACCGCCGGATAACCGCATAAATCCGAGACTATTGCCACTCTCTTTTTAGCTGCGAGTCGGGTAAAATAAAAGTAGCACCTGTTTCTCAATCATGTGTCACATTAATCGGACGCATAATCAGACTCACAACCCAATTTTCTGAACAAGGAGAAATGCCATGCTAAAAGAGTTTCGAGATTTTGCCATGCGGGGTAATGTTTTAGACCTGGCAGTCGCAGTCGTTATCGGCGCAGCCTTCACTGCCATCGTGAACTCACTGGTCAATGATCTTATCATGCCCATCATCGGTTTGATCCTGGGTGGGTTAGATTTTAGCGGCTTAGCCATCACCGTCCGCGATGCGGTGATAGCCTACGGCAAGTTCATCCAGGCGATTGTGAATTTCCTGATTATCGCCTTTGCGCTCTTTATGGTCGTGCGCAGCGTTACCAGGTTTCAGAAAAAAGAAGCGCCCGCGCCGCCGCCTCCGCCCGAGCCTTCCGCCGAGGAGAAGCTGTTAACCGAAATTCGCGACCTGCTCAAGCAGCAGAAATAAACTCAATCCAATAGAATATTCCAGACACCCGGCGATTCTACATCCCAGGTATCTTGAGGCGAATTGCGCCTGTGGAACGCCAGCCACAATCGTCTGCAACCGCGGCTATTCGCCGCTATTATGAGCGCAACACCCCACTGTTCCTATCGCGTGGTCTCCAGAGCGAGACCGGCGCCATCCATCGCGCTGTGTGGGCTGAGGGCGTTGAAAGCCTGGCGCAAGCATTGACCTATTCCAATGAGCTCATCCGCCGCGAGTTGCTTGCCCTCCAGCAGGCATCCCCCACCAGCGTTTTGCGGGTAATAGACCTGGGCTGCGGAGTGGGGGGAAGCTTGCTATATATGGCAGAGTGTTTCCCTGGAAATTTCTGGGGGCTGGGTGTGACCATCAGCGCTTTGCAGGCAACCCTCGCCCTCCACCGCGCCCACAAGGCGGAGCTTCACCCGAGATGCGCCTTCCTGGTGGCAGATTATCTGCATCTTCCGCTGGCTGGGGAATTCGACGCGGCTTTTTCTATCGAAGCCTTTGCGCACGCACCCGACCCGCAAAGATACCTGGAAGAAGCCAGCCGCCTGCTCCGTCCCGGCGGACGCCTGGCGCTCTGTGACGATTTCGCGTACGAGAACGCCGCTCCAGACAATTTCTGGCTATCGGCTTTCAAACGAGGCTGGCTCGCGCCGCGGTTATGCTCGCCTGCTCAGGTCGAAGAGATGGCGATCATCTGTGGGTTGCGCTTAATTTCTCAACGCGACCTGACGTCCCAACTCCATCTCAGCCGTCTGCCAGGTTGGCTGGCGCGCCCTATGGTGGCTGCGGCTCTCCGCCTGGGGCATCCTTACCTCAACAGCCTGTCAGGCGGTATGGCTCTCCAGCAGGCGTTGAAGAATGGTACAGTAACCTATCAATTGATGATATTCGAAAAACTATCATCACCTTAACCTGAGGTCTCATGTCTTTCCGTTCACATATTCAAAATCTGGAAGCCCAGGGCAAATTAAGGCGGGTGAGCCAGCCAATCTCCAAAGAGTACGAGATCGCCGGATTGTTAAAGCAATTAGAGCCAGGAGCGGTCTTGTTCGAACATGTGCGCCAATCCGACTTTCGGGTGATTGGCAATTTGCTCTGCAGTAAGGCAGCTTTTGCCGACTATTTTGGGATTGCTGTCTCTCAAATCATCCCTTTGCTTGGGCGCGCCATCGAGGAGCGCCGTCCCTGCCCCGTGGTGGAGGAAGCTCCCTGTCAGGAGGTGATAAACCTCGAGCCTGACCTGAATCAGCTCCCCATTCTCACCCACTGCGCCGGTGATGGCGGCGCATATATCAGCTCTGGAGTGGTGATCGCCCGCCACCCGCGCTACGGTCAGAACCTGGATTTTCATCGCTGCATGCAATTCTCCAACCACGAGATGGCGGTGCGAGTGGTGCGCGGACGGCACTTCGATGCCTTTCTGCAAGATTTGGGGCAGGTGGATGTGGCGGTGTGCGTGGGCAATTCCCCGGCTGTGCTGGTTGCTGCGGCGATTTCGGTAGAAATTGGCGTTGATGAGCTTCAAATCGCCAACGCCCTTGAGCTGGTGAACCTGGTCAAAGCCAAAACCGTGGACCTGCTCATCCCCGCTGAGAGCGAGTTTGTCCTGGAAGGGACTGTCTATAGAGACCGACGCCATGCCGAGGGTCCTTTTGTGGATCTGACCGAGACCCAGGATGTCGTCCGACAGGAACCGGTGTTTGTGGTCAAAGCCATTACCCATCGCAGTGACGCCATCTGGCAGGCGTTGTTGCCCGGCGCTCAGGAACACAAACTGTTGATGGGCATGCCACGTGAGCCAACCATCTATAAGAAGGTCAATGAGGTGGTACGCTGCCTGGATGTGCACGTCAACCCCGGGGGATGTTCCTGGCTCCACGCAATCGTCCAGATAGACAAGCAGTCCGAAGACGACGGACGCAAGGCTATCCTGGCTGCATTTGCCGGGCACAGCTCCTGCAAACATGTCTTTGTCGTAGACGGAGATATAGACATCTATGACCCCCAACAGGTGGAATGGGCAATGGCAACCCGTTTCCAGGGCGATAGGGACATGATCGTTTTACCGCGCCAGGTCGGTTCCAGCCTGGACCCCAGCGCTGAGCCTGGCAGCCGCCTGACCACCAAAATCGGTTTTGACCTGACCAAGCCCCTCACTTCCCACGGAAAGACCTTCGAGAAAGCCTCGTTTCCCAAGGTGGAACTGGAGCGCTTCATAGATACCAGGATGGATCTCGCCGGAACCAGGGAAAAGGATTGAGGTATTTTGATGCGACTCAGCGAAGAAGAACAAGCCATGCTCGCAGGAGAGCACGGGCGGGCTGTCCAGAAAGCCATGCAAATTCTGGTGGCATTGGGGACAATATACGGCGCTGAACGGATGCTGCCGGTCAGCTCGGTGCAAATTGCCGGGGTCAGTTATGATAATCTGGGCGAAGCCGGGCTGCAATTTCTGACCGAGATGGCTGAGGGCGGCGGCAAAGCCCGCGTCCTGACAACCCTCAATCCAGCGGGGATGGATAGCGAGAACTGGCAAGCCCTGGGCATCAGCCCTGAGTTTGCCGCTAAACAGCAGCGCGTCATTGACGCCTTCTCCCGGATGGAAGTGGTTGCCACCTGCACCTGCACCCCTTATCTCGTGGGCAACCTGCCTCATTTTGGGGAGCATATCGCCTGGGCGGAGAGCAGCGCGGTGTGTTACGCCAACGCCATCCTGGGAGCCCGCACCAACCGCGAGGGCGGTCCCAGCGCTCTGGCTGCCTCTCTGACCGGCGTCACCCCGGATTATGGCTATCATCGTGATGAAAACCGCCTGCCGGATATCGGCGTTCAGGTTTCGGCACCACCGGTGGAGAACGACGATTTCGGCGCCCTCGGCAAGGCGATTGGCGAGAAACTGCGCGCCAGGGGGAAAAGCGTCCCTTACATTACCGGCGTCGTGCACGCCTCGCTGGAGAACCTGAAGTCGTTTTGCGCCAGCCTGGCGACCTACGGGGGGATGGCGCTCTTCCAAATGCCCGGCATCACCCCCGAGGCGGCTGCCCTGCAACCTCCGGCGGAATACATCTCCATCACTCACAACGAGCTTGACGCTGCCCATCGCTCGATGTACGATGCCGACCCGGAAGAGGTGGATTTTATCAGCCTGGGCTGCCCCCACCTGAGCCTGGCTGAGATTTACCGCGTTGCCCAGTTGTTACAGGGTAAACGGGTGACCAGGGAGTTCTGGATCACAACCGCCCGCCCGGTAAAGCTGATGGCTGACCGCCTGGGCTACACCGAGATAATCGAAGCTGCCGGGGCTAAGTTTGCCGCCGACACCTGCTGCGTGGTGGCGCCCATCAAGGGGCGCTTTAAGGCAATGGCAACCGACAGCGCCAAGGCATGTTACTACGCTTATGCCAAGAATGGGTTCAAAACCATCCTGCTGCCGTTTGATCAGGTGGTGCAGGAGGCGTTGCGGTGAAGCTCAATGGGCGCACGATTTATGCAGGCGTAGCCGAAGGCGAGGCGTTGGTGACAGGAATGGGGATATCCTTCTTCGGCGGGGTTGATCCCGAGACCGGGGTGGTGGTGGAGCGCGGTCACGAACTGGAGGGGCAATCCATTACCGGGAAGGTGCTGGTCTTTCCCACCGGAAAAGGTTCGACGGTGGGTTCTTACACCTTGTATCGCCTGAAGCATGCCGGGCTAGCCCCGGCTGCCATCCTCAACGCAGAGTGCGAGACCATCACCGCCGTGGGGTGCATTATCGCTGAAATCCCGTGTATGGACCAAATTGCGATTGAGAAGCTTAAGACTGGCGACCGGATTCGGGTTGACAGCGCCCAAGGAGTCGTCCAGGTGTTGCCCTGAGTTTGGGAGGGTCCAAACTCAATCAGCAGGCGAGGCGTCACCTTTCTGCGCTCACAAACTCGCCCCCGTGCACAGATTGGTCAATCAACACTCTATTGGCGTCGAATTTCAACACCACCTCGATTTGCTGGAAGCAGCGTTTTTCCCCAACCAATACCTTGCGACAGACGTAAGTCGTGGATTCGCCATCGTATTCAGCGCTCAGGTCATTCATGAGATTGAGGCGCGTCTTGACGATCTCACCGCAACGACGGCAGCGAACGGAGAGCCACAGTGTAGCCTGATCACCTCGGGCGGGCGGATTGAATAATCTTGAAAGTTTCTTAAAGAGACCCATCCTGTTTTCTCACTTCTGGATGAAGATAAAAATCGGGGTTGTATCTGAGTTCTTCAGGATATTGTACCAGCCCTGCAAAAAACGGCGATTCAATATCGGAGAACCACCTGCTCTCATTCAAACCGTGCATAGAGAAAAACTGCAGAGACCGGTTAGAGCCTCTGCGGTTTTCGGTTGGGTTATCGCTCGAACAGCGCTAGTTACAGGCTTCAAATGCCGCTAAATGATGGTTGAGCGATGCATTCTGCAGGTTGGTGTACACCCGCAGCAGGTCGCTGTGCGTGGTGACCGCCATAAGCTCGTCATATAAGGCGGCGTCAGCAATTTCCGCCTCAACGCCTGCCTGGCACGCCTCTGCCAGGGTGGCAAAGGTGGGCAGTGAATCGCCTGCAGGGAATTCAGGCAGGGCAACGCCATACTTGTTCGCCAGATTGACCAGGGCTGCAGCGTGTTGCGCCTCAGATTGGGCAATGGTGTTGAAGGGTATCACATCTCCAAAGGTGTTCAAGACACTTTCGTAAAGCGCCTGCGCTCCGAATTCTTCCTGGATGGCGCGTACAAGAGCCTGAGCTTCTGCCTCGGTCAGAGGTCCAAGAGCAATTCCGCTTCCTGCGTAAGCGCCTCGAGCGCCATAACCACGAAAAGCGGTGCTCCTCGCCGCAGTGCCGCTGGCTAACGCGCCATAAGCCGGCGCGCCTGTCGCATCCCCATATCCACTGCCAGTCCCCCCGCGACCATAAGGACCGGCAGCCTGGGCGTTGATTGCGGGCAGCCATGCAAAGACACCGGCAACGATTACAGCCACCACAAGGATCGATACGATTTTGAGAATGGTGTTTCTTTCCATGAATAAATCTCCTTATCTTTGTTTTCAAATATCAAGAGGAATTTTCCTCTGCTTACGTCTCTGATGATACATACCTCTTTTGAAGTCGGTGTGAAGAGGTTGTGAAATTTGGATGAAGTTTATATTGGACTTATCAAAGATAAAAAAACCTGTCGCATTTCGCAATTTGGGAAGGGCGCATCCTGGTATAATTCACTTTTGGCTCTGTCCCATGTCAGGGGTTATATTGAGCAGGTATTACTGAAACGTATGTGCTATAATTGATTATCGGTAGTACAGCTTTTTACCTCCTGGAAAGACCAGATAAAACCCTCTTTTCACCTATCAGAGTACATATATGTCAGCTAATGTGATACGTGTTGTTGGGGCGCGGGTGCACAACCTGAAAAACATCACCGTGGAGATACCCCGGGACAAGCTTGTGGTCATCACCGGCTTATCGGGTTCGGGAAAATCCTCCCTGGCGTTCGATACCATTTTTGCCGAAGGACAGCGACGTTATGTCGAGTCGCTTTCTGCCTACGCCCGCCAATTCCTGGGGCAGATGGACAAGCCCGACGTGGATTATATCGAGGGGCTTTCCCCGGCAGTTTCTATCGACCAGAAAGGCGCCTCGCACAACCCGCGTTCGACGGTGGGGACGGTCACCGAGATTTACGACTACCTGCGCCTGCTCTACGCCCGGGCTGGAATCCCCCACTGCCCAATCTGTGGTCGGGAGGTAGCCCGCCAATCTGCCCAGGAGATTGTAGATGTCATCGAATCCTTACCGGACGGTTCGCGCTTGCTGCTCCTCGCCCCGTTGGTGCGTGGGCGTAAAGGCACCCATCAGGCTGTGCTGGATGAGATTCGCAAGGCAGGTTTTGTGCGCGCCCGGGTGGATGGACAGGTCTACGAACTGGAAGAAGATATCCAGATGGACCGCTACAAAATCCACACCATCGAGGCGGTTGTTGATCGTCTGGTCATCCGCCATGCGGAGAGCGCCGAAGAACAACAGGCTTTCCGCTCGCGCCTGACCGACTCCGTGGAAACCGCCCTGAAGTTCGGCGATGGCTACCTGACGGTTCATCTGCTGCCCAACCCATCCGCTGCGCCTGCGCCGGATGGGGGGGCGCCAGAGAGCCAGGGTTACGATCAACATTTCTCTGAACACCTGGCTTGCCCAGAACATGGGTCGGTGCTGCCGGAAATTGAGCCGCGCACCTTTTCATTCAACACACCCCACGGCGCCTGCCCCGACTGCCAGGGGTTGGGTGGCAAATTGGAGATTGACCCAGATTTGCTCATCCCAGACCCGCAACTGTCTTTGAACGAGGGGGCGATTGTCGTCTCAGAATGGAGTGGACCTCGCGAAGAGGGCAGCTATTACTGGCAACTCCTGGAAGCCACGGCGCGTGAGTATCACATTGACCTGGATGCGCCGGTCAGCAGTTTGCCCAAAGAAAAGCTGGACATCATCCTCTACGGCACGCGAGGTAGAGAGGTCACGGTGCAATACCAAAACCGTGACGGGCGGCGAGCGACCTTCAGCACCCCCTTCGAAGGGGTTATCAGCAACCTCAGCCGCCGTTATAACGAGACAAACTCCGAGTACATCCGCGAGAAAATCTCTGAGGTGATGAATGAGCGGATTTGTCCCACCTGCAACGGGGCGCGCTTGCGCAAAGAAGCTCAGGCAATCACCGTGGACAATCACAGCATCGTTGAAGTGACCCGCTGGCCTGTGCTACAGACCCTGGCGTGGGTGCAGCGCCTGATGGGTCCGGATACCCCCCTGACGCCGCGCCAGCAGGCAATCGCTGAACGGATTCTCAAAGAGATACAGGCTCGCCTCGGCTTCCTGGTGGATGTTGGGCTGGATTACCTGACCCTGGAGCGTTCGGCTGCCTCCCTTTCCGGCGGCGAAGCCCAGCGCATTCGCCTGGCAACCCAGATTGGTTCGCGCTTGATGGGTGTGCTTTACGTCCTGGACGAACCCTCGATTGGTCTCCACCCCCGCGACAACACCCGCCTGCTGAACACCTTGAAAGGGTTACGCGATTTAGGGAACACCGTTCTGGTGGTCGAGCATGATGAGGAGACCATTCGCACCGCGGATTGGGTGCTGGACCTGGGACCCGGGGCTGGCGAGCATGGCGGTGAGGTGGTCGCCCAGGGTCCGGTGCAGGCAATCATCGAAACCCCCGCCTCGCTCACCGGAGCTTACCTCTCCGGCAGGCTGCGTGTGCCGATACCCGAGAAGCGCCGCAACGGCAACGGCAAATCGCTGGTAGTGGTGGGAGCGCGCGAAAACAACCTGAAAAATATCACCGTGCGCATCCCCCTGGGGAGGTTGGTATGCATCACCGGCGTCTCGGGTTCCGGCAAGTCAACCCTGATGGTCGAAATCCTCTACAAAGCGCTGGCGCGCCACCTGCATGGCTCCCGGGTTGCGCCAGGCGATCACGACTATATCGAAGGTCTGGAACATATTGACAAAATCATCAATATAGACCAGTCGCCCATTGGGCGCACGCCCCGCTCCAACCCAGGCACCTACACCGGCTTGTTCGATCATATCCGCCAGCTCTTTGCCGAGTTGCCGGAGAGCAAGATTCGAGGTTATAAGCCGGGGCGCTTCTCGTTCAATGTCCACGGCGGACGTTGCGAGGCGTGCCAGGGACAGGGTCAATTGCGGATCGAAATGCAATTCCTTCCAGATGTGTACGTCCCCTGCGATGTCTGCCATGGGGCGCGCTTCAACCGCGAGACGCTGCAGGTGCGCT
>JBBIPD010000031.1:9711-15054 GCA_037443025.1 Chloroflexota bacterium | reverse complement strand
CGGCATGTGCGAACAGTCCTGTCCCAACCACCTGCCGCTGACCGCCATTGCCAGGCGCATCAAAGAACAATTGATTCAAGAGACCATCGCAGTCTAAATCAACCATCCATCTACCCAGATAGGAGAGATGAATGCCCCTGCGTGTCCAAACTGACCCAAAGCGAATTGAACCCATCTTGCGCCTGATTCTGGCGCAGCCTTACCCGCCCGTCGCTCGCTGCCGTCTGCTCAGTTCGGGATTCGGTCCCAGCCACATGCTCAAGGTGACAGAAGACCTCACCGGAACCAAAGCCTGCCTCGGGTGCGGCTGTTGTATGGATGCGTGCCCGGTGCTGGCGCGTGACCCCAAACGGCGCCTTCGCACCGAATCGCGCACTTCGATGGCGCTCGAAACCCTGGTCGGCGAGGATTGCGACCGTTGCGCCAACTGCGCCCTCGCCTGTCCCCAGGTGGATTCCACCATTAAGCACTTCCTGGTGCAGACCCACCTGGCAGAGGGCATGGCAGAGCTGCTGGAAAAAGCCAAATCAGATGAGATGTTTGTCCTGGACCTTGTGTTGAATGGGTGAAGCCTGATATGGTCGAAATTTACATCTACAACCAAAGATACGAAGTCCCCGAGGGTTTGACAATCCTACGCGCCTTTGAATGGGCGGGCTACCACCTGACCCGCGGCGTCGGTTGCCGCGGCGGGTTCTGCGGCGCATGCAGCACCGTTTATCGCATCGCTGGCGATCACCGCCTCCACTTTGCCCTCGCCTGCCAGACCGTGGTAGAACCGAGGATGATCCTGGCACCGATTGCCTTCTTCCCTGCCCAACGCCCTCCCTACAGGCTGGAAGAACTCAAGCCAGAAGGCAACACCTTGCTTGCCCTCTATCCCGAACTGATGCGCTGCTTTGGCTGCAACACCTGCACCAAATCCTGCCCCCAGGAGATTGACGTCCTTGGCTATATTTCGGCTGCCTTGCGCGGCGATATCAACGCCCTGGCGGACATTTCCTTCGATTGCATCCTGTGCGGGTTATGCGTGGCGCGCTGTCCTGCTGAGATCGTACCCCCCAACGTTGCCCTCCTCGGTCGCAGGCTATACGGTAAATATCTTTCCCCTCCCGCCCAACACCTGCGCCAGAGGGTGCAGGAGATATCCGCGGGGGTGTACCAGGCTGAGTTGAACGAGCTAAAGTCGCTGCCGCTGGCTGAGTTGCAGGCGCGCTACAACTCGCGCCAAATCGAAGCCTAGCCTGCCCACAACCATCTATCCGCTGCAATCCTGCAGCGCCGGACTGCCATCACCAGGGACGATACTTATGGATTTCGAATTTCCTCCCGATACGATTATGCTCCGGGATATGCTTCGCCGCTTTATCCAGAAGGAAGCCCGCCCGTTGGAGATGAAATACTTCACCTCAGGCGAGCTTGAAGACAAAGAACGCGCCCGCCTGCGCCAGGCGATTGAGCAGATGGGACTTTGGGGTCTGACCGCGCCAGAGGCGTTCGGCGGCGGTTTGGATACCGTGAGCGCCTGCCTGATAGAAGAAGAGTTGGGCAAGACCTTTATCCCCCTTGAGATTGGCGAAGTGCCAGCGCCGCTCTACGCCTGCTCTGACCAACAGATGGCGCGCTACCTGGAACCTGCCCTGGCGGGTGAGCGCCGCGCCATCATCGCCGCCCGTGAGCCGGGGAGCGGCGGCTGTCGCCCCGAGAACTGGCTCACCAATGCCGCGACCGAAAACGGGGGCTACCGCATCAACGGGCGTAAATCCCTGAGCAAAGCCCCTGCGCCGGGCGACTTTTTAATTGTGTATGCCCGCGCCCCTGAAGGTCTGACCGCCTTTTTAATTGATTGGGAATCGGAAGGGTTACAGCTCGAACGCCAGCCCGACATTATCCTGGAAATTAACAGCTGCCTTGCCAGCCCGGAATCTATCTTAGGGGAGCCGGGGAAGGCGTTGACCCTGGGGGCAGAGGAAGCGCCACGCGCCTGGATTCGGATGGGAGCGCGCTACGTGGGCATGGTCGAGCGTCTTCTGGAAATGGCTGCCGAACACGCCAGGGATTGGGTCTCCTTGGGGGAAGCTCTGGCAGTCCGACCGGCAATTCAAGAGATGCTCGCATTAATGCGCATAGATGTTGAAAGCTCCCGCTGGCTGGTCTATCACGCCGCCTGGCTTGCCGATGCCAATCCCAAAGAAAATCTGCGCATCCCCGCCGCCCAGGTTCGCCTGGCGACAGGTGAAATGCTCCAACGCGCCGTGGACCGCGCCACCATGATCTTTGCCGGTCCTGGACCCTCCCCACAAATCGAACCGCAGCGCCTGGTGCGCGACCTTGTACCCAATGAAGCCCTGCAACTTGCCTTACAACAGGCGCGCGCAGTCATCGCAGCATCCGAATTGAATCTGACCGAGGCACAGTAAGGTGCAACGGAGGAATCCTATGCAGGTGAATCATATCCTCGAGGTGCAGAACGGTGATACTCTCCAGGCAATCCGTAGATTCATTTCCGCCTGGTGGGAGAGTTACCAACCGACGGCGATGCTTGCCCCCCTCGAAGACCCGCAAACCGGCATTGTCGCCACCCATATTATTGAAGACCCCGCCGAGCTGGCGCGGCTGAACCCGTTTGCCCCATTGATGACCGCCAATTCCGCAGGCATGGCTTACCAGCTCCAACAGGAGCGCCCCAACCAGCGCCTGGGCGCCATACTCCGCCCCTGTGAGTTGCGCACTTTCACCGAACTACGTAAGCGCCAGACAGACACCCCCATCAGGCAAAATGAGTGGGATAGGCGGATGGTAGTCTTCAGCGCAGACTGCATGGGCACTTATTCTGTGGACGAATATCGCCGTAATGTTGCCCAGATAGGATTAGAGGCGCTCACGCAGGAGACCCTGGCAAACGCCTCGACCGGCGGTTTCAAAGCCCACAAATACCGCACTGCTTGCCAGATTTGCGATTGGCCCGCCCCATGGGGGGCAGACGTGATTATTGGCACCATTGGGGTGGACACCCATAAATACTTGCTGATCATCGCCCGGGATGAAATCTGCAATAACTGCCTCAAACTGGGAGCAATATCCGATCACCCCGCGATTGAATATCAGGTCAGCCGCCGGGAGACGGTTGTCAGCGCGGTTGCCGATGCCCATAGCGGGGTGCGCAAACACCTGATTACCAACACACCCGGTTATTGCCGCTTTGACGACCTTGGCAGCATGCTTGCCTGGTTTGCCAGTTGTTCCCTTTGCGGAAAATGCCTGCGAGCCTGCCCCCTCTATAACGGCGAGCTGGATGCGATGATCGGCATCGCCTCAATTCCAGTCCAGAAATCAGCCTCTCTGGCAGATCTGGTCTATACCAGTCGCTGGCTGGCTTCCTGCTCCGGTTGCGGCATGTGCGAAGAAGAGTGTCACCGTGAGGTTCCCCTCACCTTGCTAATCTCTGCTCTCAGCCACCGCATCCGAGAAGAAAACAACTACATCGCCGGAGACCCAACCCAGAAATTGCCCTGGGCAGGCGATTGACGCCCATTTGTACCCTGGAGCCGTGCATGACATACCCACCATCTATCCTCGAGTCTTTGAAAAAGGTTGAAGCCACTCGCCGCGAGCGACTTGGGCAAACCTTCCCCCGTCTCTCTCCCGAAGAACGCCAGCAGATATTGCGCACCTTTCACCCTGATTACATTCAAGACGCATTCAGCGAGCTGCGCCTGGGAGCCAACAAAGGTCAGCGCGCCCCCCGCGAGCTGGTCAACGCCCTCGAAGCCCCTTCTCTCCTGGACCCCGCCGCTGAGCCTCCAGAAGGGGTGCTGAACACCGCCTGCGATGTGCTGGTCATCGGCGCTGGAGGCGCCGGCGCCAGCGCCGCCTTGCTGGCGCAGGAGAACGGAGCGGATGTGCTCCTCACCACCAAACTCCGCTTCGGCGACGCCAACACCATGATGGCGCAGGGAGGCATCCAGGCTGCGGATAAAGAAAACGACTCGCCCCCCATCCACTATCTGGACGTGATGGGCGGAGGCGGCTTTACCAATGTCCCCGATCTGGTCGAGGCATTGGTGAGCGACGCGCCAGCGGTCATCGCCTGGCTGGAATCGCTGGGAGTGATGTTCGATAAAGAACCCGATGGGACCATGCGCACCATTCACGGTGGAGGCACTTCCCGCAAGCGGATGCACGCCGCGCGGGATTACACCGGCGCGGAAATCATGCGCAACCTGCGCGACGAGGTGCGCTCACGCGCCAACGGGACAAGCGGGCGCGGCAACATCCGCATTTGGGAGTTCCGCCCGGCGGTTGAGCTGTTGCTGGATGAAAATGGACAGGCGGCTGGGGCTGTCCTGAAAGACCTGGACACAAACCGTTGGATTTCAGTCAGCGCTCGGGCGGTGGTCATCGCAACCGGTGGGAGTGGGCGCCTCCATTACCAGGGCTTCCCCACCACCAACCACTACGGCGCCACCGGCGACGGCTTGGTGTTGGCGTATCGAGCCGGGGCGAGACTGGCGTTCATTGACACCATGCAATACCATCCAACCGGCGCAGCCTTCCCCGAGCAAATCCTGGGACAGTTGGTCACCGAGAAAGTGCGCGGCTTGGGGGCGCAGGTGTGCAATCGCAATGGGGAGCAGTTCGTCTATCCCCTGGAGACTCGCGATGTGGAGTCGGCAGCCTTCATCCGAGAGTGCCTTGAGCGCAATCTGGGCGTGGTCACCCCCACCGGTCAACCCGCTGTCTGGTTGGACGCCCCCATGATTGATTTGATCCATGGTCCAGGCACCATCGCCCGCGAACTGCCCGCCATGGTGCGCCAGTACAAACGCTTTGGGATTGACCTGACCACCGAACCAATCCTGGTCTATCCCACGCTGCACTATCAAAACGGCGGTATCGCCATCCAGCCGGACGGCAGTACAGACATCCCCGGTCTTTATGTCGCCGGAGAGGCAGCCGGCGGGATTCACGGTCGCAACCGCCTCATGGGCAACAGCCTGCTGGATATCTGCGTCTTTGGACGGCGCGCCGGGGCGGCTGCCGCCAACTGGGCGCTCAGCCATCAACCCGGAAAGCCCACCCTGGCGCATCTCGCCCGTTGGGAAGAAATGCGTCGCCAGGCTGGGCTTGAGGCTGGCGCCCCATCCCCGGTGATCTTACCCGACTACACCACTCCCCAGTCTGCTCCCAGCGCCGAGTCGGTATTGGTCTAACGATTTCCCCCTGACAAATGCGATAAGCCGATGCGGGCTTTGGGATAAGTGAGGTTCACATCCCTCTCATACCCTCTCACATCATCCAAACCTGGCTGTTCGAATCGATTTGATGTGTTGCGAGAAGAAA
>JBBIPD010000031.1:0-9694 GCA_037443025.1 Chloroflexota bacterium | reverse complement strand
GCTCGTGATGTCTGAACAACCAGAATATAACCAGGAAGAAATAGATCGCTGCCTTGCTGACGGTCCACAATCTACCCTGGAAAAAATGCTCCTGGAGGAATACCTGGAAGGCAAGGGCTATCGCCTGGAAGATTTAAAGAATTTGCCTCCTGCAGAAGCGCAAGTGCTGATGAAAGAAGCCTGCGCCTACGCCTCCATGAAGCTAGCTGAGGTGGAATCGAAAGCCCATTTTCGCCGTGAAATCCACTATGAATCATGACCCCACGGCTGTTAGATAAGACCTCTAGGGCAGCGAAACCGATTTTGAATTGCTTTAATCATCCTCGCCAGGGCAGGATTTCTTGTTTTGGCAAATTTGCCTGCCCTGGCAAGACCGATTCCAGGAGGTGACCATAGTCCTTAACCGGTCGAAACGTCCTAACTGCCCAGAGCGGTGTGGGCAATTTTTATCTACCCATCAGGGACATCAAGGGTGATAACACCCATTAATTTACCCAGGAGGTCCAAAATGCTGCATGAAAAACCGAGGATCAATGTGGATGAACTGCTGGCAAAAGCCAAGAAACCTTCAGCAGACGCCATGATCCTGCATCCGTTCTACAGGGGAAAAATCGAAACCACGCTGAAATGCGCCGTGCGAGATTTCAACGATTTTGCCATCTGGTACACCCCAGGTGTGGCAGCCCCTTGTCGGGCGATCGCTGAAAACCCAGAACTGGTCTACGAACACACCAATAAATGGAACACCGTGGCTGTGGTCAGCGACGGCACCCGCGTCCTTGGTTTGGGCGATATCGGTCCCAAGGCTGGCTTGCCTGTGATGGAAGGCAAAGCCCTGCTCTACAAGTATCTGGGCGGCGTGGATGGCGTGCCTATTATGCTGGACACCAAAGACCCGGACCTGATCATCAACACCGTGCTGATGCTCCAACCCGGGTTTGGCGGAGTCAACCTGGAGGATATCTCCCAGCCCAAGTGCTTCCGCATTCTGGATACCCTGCGCGAGAAAGCCGAAATCCCTATCTGGCACGACGACCAGCAAGGTACAGCGACCGTCACCCTCGCCGGTCTCATCAACGCCCTCAAAGTCGTCGGGAAGAAGATGAGCGAAGTCAGCATCACCTTTATCGGCTCTGGCGCCTCGAATGTCGCCTGCTCCCGCCTGATTTTCGGCTGGGGCGCCGATCCTTCCCGCTGCTTTGTGGTGGATAGCAAGGGCATCCTTGGCAAGCACCGCAAAGACCTGGAAATGCGCAAGGCGGAGTTTGTGGATAAGTGGCGTCTCTGCCAGATTACCAACGCTGAAGGGCGGGAAGGGGACATCCCGGAGGCGATGAAAGGGGTGGACGTGGTCATCGCCCTCTCTAAATCGGGTCCCGGCGTCATCCAACCCGAATGGGTAGCCAGCATGGCAAAGGACGCCATTGTCTTCGCCTGCGCCAACCCCGTGCCGGAAATCTGGCCCTGGGAAGCGAAAGAAGCTGGCGCCGCCGTGGTTGCCACCGGTCGATCCGATTTCGAAAACCAGGTCAACAACTCTCTTGGCTTCCCCGGCATCTTCCGCGGCACCCTCGATGTGCGCGCCCGCACCATCACCGACGAGATGTGCTTCGCCGCTGCTGAAGCCCTGGCAAACCATGTCGGGGATAAACTCAGCCCTGAACACATCTTGCCCAACATGGACGATTGGGAAGTCTTCCCTCGCGAAGCCGCCGCCGTCGGCATGAAAGCCCAGGAGCAGGGTATAGCCCGCCTTAAACTGAGCTATGACGAACTGCTCCAAAATGCCATGACCATCATCAAACGCTCGCGCGATCTCACCCACATGATGATGGCTGAAGGCTTTATCGCCAAAGCGCCCGAAGAATAGACTCCAGACCATAACATCCCGAGGTGATTTATGTACGATTTGATTATTATTGGCGGAGGACCCGCCGGGCTGACCGCAACCGTCTACGCCATCCGCAAGCGTCTAAACGTCCTGCTGATCTCTAAAGACCTGGGCGGCATGACCAATTACCACCTGCATCTCCCCTGGGCTGAAGACTACCAGGTGATTCGCGGGTTGGAGGTGGTCAACAAGTTCAAAAACGAGCTGGAATACCTCAAATTCGCCCGTCACATGGAGGCGGTGGAGCTTGTCGAACGTCTCCCAGACGGCTTTGCCGTGCAAACCAAGAGCGGCGCAAAATTCGAAGCCCGCGCTCTGATCGTCGCCACCGGCACCCGCCAGAAACGGCTGGGCGTCCCCGGCGAGAAAGACTTCATCATGCGCGGCTTATGCTTCTCCGCATTGAGCTATGCGCCCTTGTTCATTGACAAAGTCACCGCCGTAATCGGCGATAGCGATCTCGCCCTGCGCTCCGCTGCGGAACTGGCAACCGTTGCCAAACACGTCACCCTCATTGGACCCACGCAGCCGGTGCTAGAATCGCCCCTGGGCGAGAAGCTGCGCCGCTCCAGCAATGTCACCATCTGCGAAGGTTATCAGGTGATGGAAGTGCAAGGCAACAGCTTTGCTGAGCGCCTGGTGGTGAAATCGCCCGATGGTAAAGAAGAAACCATCAGCGCCGATGGCACCTTCGTCGAGCTGGGATTGGTACCCAACTCCCAAATGGTTGCCGGTCTGGTGGACCTCGACCCCGAGGGGAGAATCAAAGTGGATTGTATGGCGCGCACCAGCGTGCCCGGCATCTTTGCCGCCGGTGATGTGACCACCAACTACGCCGAGCAGGTCCTCATCGCCGTGGGAGAAGGGGCAAAAGCCTCCCTGAGCGCATACGAATACCTGTTACCCAGGCTCTAGAGCTGATTTTCTCGTGGCGATTAAACGCCCCCGGCAATCGGGGGCGTTTTTTATTTCAGCATCACACACGCGCCCCCGCTCCACAGACAGCAGATATCACCCCTGCGGTGAACGATAATGTCTCTTTCTCCAACCAATCCTGTCCGCCTTCACGTTATAATACGCCCATGCCCAAAGCCAAAACCCAATATGTCTGTCAGCAATGTGGGCGCATCTCGGTGCGCGATATGGGGCGCTGTCCTCAGTGCGGCGCCTGGAACAGCTTTATCGAAGAAGTCATCGCCGTCCCCGTTCCTGCCGCCAAAACCAAAACCGGGCTGGTAGGACGCTCCACCCCCAGGCGCCTGGAGGAAATCAGCGGCGATTACGAAGAGCGCCTGCCCATGCCCATCGGCGAGTTCGCCCGAGTCCTGGGCGGCGGCGTTGTCCCCGGCTCTATCGTCCTCATCAGCGGCGACCCCGGCATCGGCAAATCCACCCTCCTCCTGCAGGTCGCGCTGGAGATGGCGCGCCAGGCGCCTGTGCTTTACGTCTCTGGTGAAGAGTCAGAGCGTCAGATAAAAATGCGCGCCGCCCGCCTGCTGCGCTCTGCGGGTGAAGCGGAGGGCAGCTTCCCCTCCGACCTGTTCCTGGTCACCGAGACGGACCTGGATACCGTCCTGGGGCACGTGGCTGAGGTCAAACCCCGCCTGCTGGTGATCGATTCGATACAGACCACCACCCTGCAAGACCTGGAATCCTCCGCCGGTTCGGTCTCCCAGGTGCGCGAGTGCGCCTCCCGTCTGCGTGAACTGGCGAAATCCTCCGGCATCGCGGTCTTTCTCATCGGGCATGTCACCAAAGAAGGCGCCATCGCCGGTCCGCGGGTGTTGGAACACATCGTGGACACCGTGCTCTACCTGGAAGGCGACCGCTTCCAGTCCTATCGCCTGCTGCGCTCGGTCAAAAACCGCTTCGGCGCCACCTCCGAGGTGGGCGTCTTCGAAATGCACGAGCGGGGCATGGTCGAAGTGCCCAACCCCTCCGAGGCTTTCCTGGCAGAACGCATGGTCAATACACCCGGCTCATCTATTGCCGTGACAATGGAAGGCACCCGTCCGCTCCTGGTCGAAATCCAGGGGCTTACCAGCCCAACGCCCTTCGGCAACCCGCGGCGCACACCCAACGGCGTGGACATCAATCGTCTGCTGCTCATCACCGCTGTGCTGACCCGCCGCGTCGGGCTGCGCCTGAGCGATCAGGATATCTTTGTCAATGTGGTCGGTGGGCTGACGGTCAGCGAACCGGCTGCCGACCTGTCAATTGCCGCCTCGATTGCCTCCTCCGCCCGCAACGCTCCCGTGCGCGCCGATATTGTCCTTATCGGCGAGGTGGGTCTTTCCGGCGAGCTGCGCATGGTGGGTCAGATGCCGGCGCGCCTGCGCGAAGCCGCCAACCTGGGCTTCAAGACCGCCATCGTCCCCCGCCGTATGCGCCGGGGCGAACCTTATCCTTCGGGCATCCAGGTCGTAGAAGTCCGCTCGCTCCACGAAGCCCTCAAGCAAGCTCTGCTGCCCGCCGAACCCAACTCAGAATAAACGCCCTCCCTAAAAAAATTAATATGATTATCACCTTCCCCGCTTAAAATCTGTGTAAACTTACATTGACGGTCTTTCAGGTTATCTGATAAATTTGGTACGCTTTACAGCCTGACCAATCACCGTCATTAAGCGAAGGGACATTTATGCTGCGAAAACGCATTCAGTTGGGCTTGATTCATGTGGCAGTTGCCATGACTCTGGTTCCCATCAACAGCACTCTCAATCGGGTGATGATCAAAGAACTGGCAATCTCAGCCACGCTGGTCGCCATCCTCGCTTCCCTGCCATATTTCTTCTCGCCCATTCAGGTAGCCATCGGCTCCTATTCTGACCGGCACCCCTTGTTCGGTTTGCGTCGCACGCCGTATATCATCTTAGGTCTGCTGCTCACCGTAGCCGGGGTGGTCTTCTCCCCCTGGGTCGCCTACCTGCTGGATTCAAATTACTGGCTGGGGGTGCTGGTGGGTATCCTGGTGTTTGGCGCCTGGGGCATGGGCTACAACTTCGCCTCGGTGGCATACCTCTCGCTGGGATCCGAGATTTCGGGCGAGAAGGGACGCTCACGCACCATCGCCATCATGTGGTTCATGATGATCTCCAGCATTATCATCACCGCGATTGCCCTCAGCCATATGGTCGAACCCTACACCCCAGCCGCTTTGGAGCGCGCCTTTCTCTCCGTTGGTCTGGCGGCTCTTGGGTTGGGTCTGCTGGGTCTCATCAGGTTGGAGAGTCGCTATCCGAGCGCAAAGCCAACCTCAAAAAACTATGGCTGGGGTGAGATGTTTCGCGTCATCCTTCAAAATCGCCAGGCAACCCTTTTCTTCTGGTACCTGATCATCCTTCTGGCTGCCATCCTGGGACAGGATATCTTGTTGGAACCTTTCGGGGCTGAGGCGTTTGGTTGGACAGTGCAGCAGACCACACGCATCACCTCGATTTGGGGCGTGTGTGTGCTTATCGCCCTATTGCTTGCCGGCATGCTCGAAGGGCGTCTCGAGAAACGCGCCATCGCCTACCTGGGCGGAGGGGGCGCATTGCTGGGATTTATTCTGATTTTCCTGAGCGGAGTGACTTTCAGCGCCGGCGTCTTCTATTCCGGGGTTATCTTTCTCGGGATTGGCACCGGGCTTGCCACGGTATCGAACCTGGCGTTGATGCTGGATATGACCGTTGCCAGCAACGTCGGTCTGTATATTGGCGCCTGGGGCATGGCAAATGCCGCCTCCCGCCTGATTGGCACCATTTTGGGCGGGGTGGTGCGGGATGTGGTGACCAACTTCTCTCAGAATCCCGAGTTGGGCTATCTGGTTGTGTTTGCCATCGAAGCGGCGATGTTGCTGGTCTCCCTCTTTCTGTTGCGTCGGATTGATGTGGCAGAGTTCCGCCGCAGGGTTGAGCAACCCTCGCTAATAGAGCGGGTTGCGGTGGCAAACGAAGCGTAGCGCGGCAGGTATTGGACGATGTTGCCTGCCCCAAACCGGGAGAGAGAGCGAAAGATGCCAGGTGAGTGGTTGAGTTTGAGCGAAGTCGCCAGGATGCTGGGGGTGCATACCAGCACGGTGCGCAGTTGGTCGAACCAGGGCTTGATGCCGGTGCACCGCACCCAGGGAGGACACCGGCGTTATTTGCGGAGCGAGGTGGAATTGTGGATGCAATCCCAGCATCCGAACGGCTCCAGCGACGCCAATCTGGTGGTGCAGAATGCCCTCAAAAGCACCCGTTTCCGAATCAGTGAAGGACGCATCAATCAAGAGTCCTGGTACAACAAACTGGATGATGAAGCGCGCGACCAATATCGCCAGAGCGGGCGAACCTTGATGCAAGGCTTGATTGAATATCTCTCTTCGGACGGGAAGCTGGCGGAAGCCGAAGCGCACGCGTTGGGTTATGAGTACGCCTCCCGGGGGCGCCGCTATGGATTAAGCCTGGCTGAGGCTGCCAATGCCTTCCTTTTCTTCCGCAATATGTTGCTGGAATCCATGCTTGCCGTCTATGAATCCGCCGCCATCAAATCCCCCTATGCCTGGAGCGACATGTTCCGCCGCTTGAACACCTTCACCGATCAAATCATGATCAGCCTGTTAGAGACTTACGAAGCCTATCATCGAGGCGGCAGGTGAGCGCATCTGGAAAGAAACCCAGCAGAAAATTCCACTCAAGCCCCTGGACCGACCGACTGGTGCCGGTCATTCTCGTCTTGTTAGCGACCCTTCTCATTGGCACCCTGGTGCTTGTGGTCCTTTCGTTGTTGGGTGTGCTTCCCTCGCCATGAGAGAGGCGCCAACCCTCATATCGTCTACTGCAAGGAATCTTTTAAACCATCTGGAGGAAAAATGCACTACATATCAATCATATCCACACTCATCGCATTCATTTTCGCTGCCGCAGTTTTCATCCGCTACCAGGAGAGAAAAGGCTTACATCTTTTGCTCTGGGGAGTTGGTCTGGTGTTCTATGGTCTGGGCACTCTGACCGAGGTCGTTTTGGGCTTCACCTTCAACGAGTTGGCGCTCAAAATCTGGTATCTCACCGGCGCGATGCTGACCGCGGCGTGGTTAGGGCAAGGGACCGTGCATTTGCTGGTGCGTAAGCGCGGCGTTGCGTTCACCCTGACCCTGATTCTGGCAGCTGTGTCCATTCTGTCAGCGGTGCTGGTCTTTGTTGCGCCTCTCACGCCAGCCGCGGCGGCATTTAATATTAGTCGCCCCGCCTCGGAACAGTACAAAGAAATTATGACTCGCGACGGTCTGACGATCCTGCTGACCATCTTGCTCAACATCTACGGCACGTTCACCCTGGTGGGCGGAGCGATTTACTCGGCGTACCTGTTCTGGCGTAAGAAAGTGCTCTTCAACCGGATGATCGGCAATATCTTGATTGCCGCCGGCGCCATGATGCCCGCATTGGGAGGAACTTTCCTTCGACTGGGTCTGCCAGACTGGCTCTACGTGAGCGAGTTGGTCGGGGTGATTTTGATGTATTTCGGCTTTACCCAGGCGACATATAAACCTGTCGCCGAGAACAAGCCAGTTGCGACGACCTCATAGAACAGGCTACTTAATCAAACCCGCCCTCTTCAGGCGCTCAGTTGACGCCTGAAGAGGGCGGTTATTCTCGATGTCGCACTCCATGATCGTTCGATAGCGCCCCCTTTCTAGCTACGAAATCCACAATATTCGATGACTGTTTCCCCCTAAGGGCAGACCACACCTGCCTTCGGTTTGCCGCTTTTGATGATGGCGTTGCAATTCCCTTTTAAGCCATTGTTGGCTTTCGGCGGTTTATCCTTCATGTTAGCCGCCGGAGGCAGAGTCTGGGTATCGCCAGCCTGGTCGTCTCCCGATTTGCCTTTACCGTTGTTGGTCTTGTCTTTATTCTTATCCTTCCCCGTGACCTTGTCCTGGTTCAGCTCCTGGCGCACATGACCCACGCCCAACTTATCGGGCTTACCGTAATCTTTAAAGATTTGTCCCATACCTACGCCGGACTGGAACAGAGCCACCAATTCCTCGACCGTGGGGCAGGAAGCGCCATCTTCTGGGGATGCCGTCTGACAGTTTTCCGCCTGCTCCTGGGCTATGGCGTAGAGCTTAACCAGCACCCCAAAACCCATACCTTCTTCGTGGTAGGCTGCGATTTGATCGCTAACCTGCGCCAGGTCGCCGTCGCCTTCCAACGCCCATTCTACCGCAAGCGTCTCCAGCGCGCCTTGCACCCTGGCTGAAACCTCCGGGTCTTCGATGCTGAATGTAACTACTGTCCCGTCTTCTTTCACCGCGGTAAAGGTATTGGTGTTTGGATCGTAGGCGGTTATCCTCACCGGTTCTGCCCCCTCGGTGTCGCACGGAACCCATGTCCAGGCAGAGCCATCAAAGAGGGCGCAACCCTGGGTATCCCTCAGCGCCTCCTCGAATGTGTCGGCGCTGATATCACCGAAATATCGCCCCAGCAACAGGACGATTGGGTGACTCTCGTCCACATTGATACTGACGGTGCATAGGGTTCCATCGCTCAGTTCAACGGTCACCGTACCGGTGGCAGCGTCCACTGCCACAACTCTCCCGGAAACCGAAGTCCCTGCGCATGGGAGAGGTTCTGGCGGAGGATCTTGCGCCAACGGGGCTGCCAGAGCCGGGATAAAGCTGACCAGGGCAACGACAAAGATCATGAATAGCGCGATAAACTGACGTGATTTTTGCATCTGAACCTACTCCTTTTGACAATCGAACTTTTGCCTGTCACACATCTCGATTTCTGGTAGATTACGAGATATCCGTATTCATATAATCGCAGGATAACCGGAATTGTTACACTATCTTCCACACCCTTAAATAAACCTTAACAGAGAAACACCTTACGGCGGCTGATTGAACCATCATAGACAGGAATGAATCTCAGAAACCCCTAAGAATGATAGAGAGCGGGTGGTGGTAGAATCGCTTTGTGATGATGATCCAGGCAGGTGTTCTGGAACAGTTCACTCTAAACGCCTCGCGTACAAAGAATGGTATGAGATCTATGTCTAATTCTGTCTTGGAATCGGTCCTGGAAAACACGGTCATTTCCCGCATCCGCCGCAATCATGGGCTGGAACATGCCACTCTGCACGTGCTATCTCAGCGCCACCCCAAACTACCCCTGGCAGGGCATTCTGACATGCGTGGTTTTTGGATTCTGGGGGATGTCTCCACCGAAGAGGTGGAGTCCGCCGTCCGAGAGGCGATAACCCGTATGCAGGCGGGTGAGCGCAATCTGGCGGTGCATCCCAACTGCGGCACTAATTTTGTCACTTCGGGCATCCTGGCAAGCCTGGCAGCTTTCGTTGCCATGTTTGGGGCAGGGCGACGCTTCCGGGACAGACTCGAGCGCCTGCCATTGATGGCTTCCCTGACGACCATTGCCCTGATTATCTCCCAGCCGCTAGGCTTGCTGGTTCAGGAACAGCTCACCACCTCGAGCGATGTCTCCACCCTCCGCGTGACTCAAATCGTGCCCAGCCAGCGCAGGAAAATGAAAGTCCATCATGTCCTGACCCAGGGTTAGAAAGCAGGCGAGATGCCGCCAAGCGTGTATCTGTTTTACGGCGAAGATGAATTCATCCTCTCCCAAGAAATCGAAAAGCTCGAGAAGAAACTGGGAGATACAGGCATTGCTTCGTTGAACATCAGCCGCCTGGATGGTCGCACACTCTCCTTCGATGAACTGAAAAACGCCGTCTACGTCATGCCATTCAAGGTTCCCAGGCCTTTGGTTGTGGTCTATCACCCCCAGGCAAGGAAAGAGAAAAGACCAGAATTCAAGGACA
>JBBIPD010000030.1:11966-15225 GCA_037443025.1 Chloroflexota bacterium | reverse complement strand
TTTGAGGCAACCGAGAATGGACCAACGCTTGGGATTGATCAATCCCGCTTGGCGGTGTATCGTGATTCTTGGGGGGCGGGACGGGGGTGAGATCGTTGGTTGGACGGAGAGAAATACGGGGCTGAACTTGCTCAGGCGATTTTGCAGGGTCAGGAATCGCTTATCCTCATCAGCCATCGACCTACCGAATATATTGTGCAACCGGGTGAGACGCTGATTGGGATTAGCTGGAAAGTGGGTTTGCCCTTTTGGAAAATTCTGGAGGCAAATCCAAATCTCAATCCGGACGCACTGCAGGCGGGGCAATCCCTGATAATCCCTTCCAAAGATGAGATGCTGCCTTTACCGGTAATTCCAAATAAACGAATCGTAATCAGCATCAGTCAGCAACGCCTTTGGGCTTACCAGGATGGGAACTTGCTCTCCAAGCATCTCATCAGCACCGGGGTAAATCGTTCGCCAACCCAGCCTGGGATATTCCAGGTGCGGACGCATGAATTGGAGGCTTATGCCTCGGTTTGGGATTTGACTATGCCCCATTTTCTGGGTATTTATGAGGCGTGGCCTGGGTTTATGAATGGTATTCATGGGCTGCCGATGTTGTCTAACGGCAGGCGGTTGTGGAAAAACATCCTGGGTAAGCCAGCTTCCTACGGCTGCATCATTCTGGATTTGGATGAGGCTGAGTGGTTGTACAACTGGGCTGAGAACGGCGTGGTGGTCGAAATAAAACCCTAACCCTTTGAAAAACGTCCTGATTGGGCATTGCCCGAGCGGCTCTTCGATAAACCTGCTGTGTTTGATGTAAAATTGAGCGGATGATCATGGAGGTTTCATAATGAAGTTACCTGTTGGAGAAAGAGCTCCGGGCTTTACCTTGCCAAGCCATCTGGGTACAGATATATCCTTAAGTCAGTATTCAGACAAGATTGTAGTTCTGGTGTTTTTCCCGCTAGCCTGGACGCCGGTTTGAACGAGTCAGATCCCGGCTTACGAAGCCGACAAGGCTAAGTTTGCGGGATGGAATGCCCAGGTTCTGGGCATCAGCGTTGACTCTGTGCCGACCTTGAAAGCCTGGGCGGAGAGCCTGGGCGGGATAAGCTACCCCTTGCTGAGCGATTTCTGGCCACATGGGAGGGTCGCGCATCGCTATGGCGTGCTTCGTCCGGAAGGTTACGCTGAGCGAGCTATCTATATCATTGATCGCAATGGGTTGATTTGTTTTAGCAAAGTGTACGATCATAACGAACAACCCGATAACCAGGAGCTCTGGGATGCGCTCGGTAGTATGAGTCCTCAAATGTTTCCACAGCCGATGGAGGTGGAGGAAGAGGAAGAATTGCCTCACGGAGGCATTGTCATGTATTGCACGCCCTGGTGTCCTGATTGCCGTCGGGCGCGCGCCTGGCTGGAGGAGAGAGGGCTGAAATATATCGAGGTCAACACCAATGAGAATCTGAAGGCAGCAAAGCAAGCCCGCATTTGGGGCAATGGTTACAAAATCTCGCCGACGTTTGATATTGATGGCGAAATTGTGCTGGATTTCAAGGTGGATAAGCTGACACAGGTGCTTAGGGAAAAGGGATATCTATGAGTATAGACGCGCAAGCCGTAGCTCAATTGCTGGCGATGATGTTGCAACCCTGGCATGCCTCATTGCAGAACCCATCCAAAGCTCAGGAAGAGGTGTTGAATCGCCTGCTTTTGGATTACGCGAAAACGGAGTATGGTCAACAACATGGGGCGGGTAACATCGCCACGATTGAGGACTATCGTCGGGCATTCCCGGTCACCAGATATGAGGGGTACAAGCCGCTCATCGAGCGGGTAATGGCTGGAGAGGTGGGCTTGCTCTTATGCGAGGAGCCAATCGGATGGGCGATTACCCGGGGCACAACCCAGGGAGAATCGAAGTTTATCCCGATGACGCCTACAGACCTGCGGATACGGGTGAGCGCGGGAAGGGCGGTTATGAACTATGTGGCAAGCTCTCAGCGTTACGATATTTTCGCCGGGGTTAACCTGAATTTGAACTTTCCATCGGTAGTGGGGACGGTCAAAGTGGGCGAGAGGGAGTTGGAATATGGTTATAGCTCGGGGATTTACACGAAATATGTGTCAACCTCCACCCCGGTGAGGTCCATGCCAACCCAGGAAGAGATTGATGCTCTGGGAGGGGGGAAATCTATCCGAGATTGGGAACGGCGTTTCGATTTGGCGTATGAAAAATGCAAAGGCGAAAATGTGACTTTGGTTGGCGGCGTCTGCCCGACAGCCTTGCGCTTTGCCCGTTATCTTCATCGCCGGTATAAAGTGTATCCCAAAGACCTATGGAAAACCCAGGTGATGACCCTGGGGAGCGTGCCAGGCATCAACACGCGGTACCAACCCGCTTTGCACGCCCTGTATGGTCCGGCTGCAATTCGGGAAATCTATGGCGCAACGGAGGGGATGTTTGGGCAGCAGTTGGATGAGAAACGCGCCTGGGTTCCCAATTATGATTTGTTTTTCTTTGAGGTCCAAACGAGTTCAGGGGTGAAGATGCTGCATGAGATGCGCCCTGGGGAGATGGGAGGGCTGATTGTCTCAACACCCATCTTGCCGCGTTACCGCATCGGAGACCTGATTCTGGCTTTCAAAGCGCCGTATTTCCGTTGCATCGGGCGTGAAGAATGGTGGACTCCCTTGCGCTATGCCTGGGATGAGTTTGTTACCTTCAATTGGGGGCAGTTGTAGATTTTGCTTCGAAGCTGGCGCCATGCTCATAAAACCCAAAACAGGGTGACCAGGACGGTCACCCTTTTTATCGGGGAAGGTTGCTCTGTCTAGCGGCGCGAGAAGCCGCGCAAAATAATGGAGATGCCCAGGGCAATGATAATCAACGGGAAAAGGATAGACCAGTTAATCAGGTTGCCCAGACCGATTCCGAGCAGGATCACTCCCAGGACGAGCGTGCCCCCCACCGGACGACGATATGCCGGGACCAGCAAGCGAATCAGGACTTCAATCAGGACAATCACCCCGGCTCCAGCCAATATCACCGACCAGGCGGTCAGATTGGGGACAAAATCGCCGCCGGGGATTGTTTGCTTTATCCCGCCGAGAGCGCTCAGCAAACCCAGGTTGTCGGCGAGCAGGACCAACCCTGCCCAAATAAGGATCACCGCCCAAACGATGGCGCCCAGGGGGTCGCGTTGCCATTTTTCTTCAACGCTTTTTTCCTGGGGGGATGTCTCCTCCCTCTTCTCACGTTCTTTAT
>JBBIPD010000030.1:0-11893 GCA_037443025.1 Chloroflexota bacterium | reverse complement strand
CAAAAGCAAATTAATACAATCAGCACTTTCCTGAGAAAATAGCGTTGTGCAATTTTTGCCGGGAGATATCACCTTGCTCGGCGAATTTCATCCAACGTTTCTGGATTCAACAGGGATGAGGTATCCCCCGGATCCAGACCTAGATATGCGGCGCGCACCATACGCCGCATGACTTTGGCGTTGCGTGTTTTGGGGAGATCGTTGACGAACAGAACATCTTTCGGCATCATCGGCTTCCCCAAAGCGTCAGCCACCATCCGGCGTAGCTCCTGGCGCAGCTCTGCGCATTCCTGACAACCCTTTGCCAGAACGCAGAATACAACCAGAGCGTTGCCCTTGATTTTATCCGGCACGCCGATGGCGGCGGCTTCGATGACCTGGGGATGATTGACCAGTATCGATTCCACTTCAGCCGGTCCCAATCGTTTGCCTGCAATTTTAATCGTGTCATCTGAGCGACCCAGAATATACCATTGACCCTCCGGGTCAATTTCGGCAAAATCACCGTGCACCCAAACATCCTTCCAGCGTGACCAGTAAGTCTCTTTGTAGCGCTGGGGGTCTTTCCAGAAGCCGCGGGTCATGCCGATCCATGGGGCTTTGATAACCAGCTCGCCGACCGTGTTGCGCACCGGTTGACCAGATTCGTCGTACACATCTGCGGCGATGCCAGGGCAGGGCGCTGAAAAAGCACAGGGTTTAATCGGCAAGATAGGGTTGCTCATCAAGATTCCGCCAGAAATCTCTGTGCCACCGGAATAATTGATGATGGGGAGTTTCCTCCGTCCGATTTTTTCAAATAGCCACATCCACGGGTCTGGATTCCATGGTTCTCCGGTGGAAGCGATACAATGCAACGATGAAAGGTCATGCTGCAGGATAACCTGTTCCCCGTGTCGGATTTGAGAACGGATGAAAGTCGGAGATAATCCCAGCACTGCCACTTTATGCCGTTCCACCAACTCCCACTGACGGTCCGATTTGGGATAATCCGGCGCTCCATCGTAGACCAGCATCGTCCCGCGAAGCAGCAACGATCCAAAAACCAGCCAGGGACCCATCATCCAACCCATATCGGTGATCCAGTAGATGACCTGCCCCGGGTGTAGATCGGTGCCGAAAGCCATGTCCTGAGCGGCTTTGACCGGAAATCCACAATGGGTATGAACTGCCCCCTTCGGGCGACCGGTTGTCCCCGAGGTGTACAGGATCATCAGTGTATCCTCAGCACGGGTGATCGCAGTCGGTGATTCCCGATGCTGGTTGGCTACCAAATCATGCCACCAATAATCGCGCTCGGCTAACATGTTAACCGCCAGGTCGGCGCGATTTAAGACAATCATGTGCTTTAAGCTCGGCAGGCTGGCAGCCGCATCATCGGCAATTTCTTTCATCGCCACCGGCGCGCCGCGGCGGAAGAAGCCATCCGCAGTGAAGAGGGCTTTCGCTTCCGCGTCTGCCAGACGGGAAGCAACGGCGCTGGCGCCAAAACCCGAAAAGAGGGGCAGGATGATCCCCCCAATTTTAGCAATAGCCAGTAAGGCGATGACAATCTCAGGAGTCATGGGCATAAATAACCCAATCACATCGCCTTTTCCCAACCCCAACCCGCGCAGGGCGTTGGCAGCCTGGTTGACTTGCAAATGAAGTTCTTTATATGTCAGGGTTCGGGTAGTGCCTTCTTCACTTTCATAAATCAGAGCGGGTTGCTCTGCCTGAGGCGTGTTGGCGTATTTATCCAGGCAGTTGTGGATAATGTTCATCTCTCCACCCAGACACCATTCAGCCCAGGCGATACCCCTGGAGGTATCTAAAATCTGTTTATAGGGCGTATAAAATTGGATATCCAGGAAATTGAAAAGAGCCTGGGTGAACCAGGCTGGATCTGATGTGGAACGGTGAATCAATTCATCGAAGCTGGCGATTGAATTCCGGCGCATAAAGCGGGTAAGATTGGCGTTCCGGATGTATTCGGGCGAGGGACGCCAAACGATTTGGTCACCAAAACCAACTGGTTCAGGCATGGTCTCCTCCGCTGGCGATGGGATGGGTGAAGTTATTTTAACCGATATCCCCCTTCAGAATCGGCGATTCAGTTTGTTTGAGAAGGCTTTTAGGATCGTTATGCCGGAAGCAGGGATTTGTTCTGGATAAACCAGCGGATAGTATCGGCGATTGTTGTGGAAAGGGGACGAGGCGAATATCCCAATTCGCGCCTGGCTTTCTCGAAACTGATGACCGAATTGCTGGCTAGCGTCTCCAACGAGTAAGGCGTGAAACGCGGCTTGGTCTTGCTCAGGCGATAATACAGCGGGGTTACTTTGGCGACCAATTGAGCCAGGCGGAAGGGAATGCGAATACGCCAGAAGCCATTACCGGTTATTTGTCTGATTGAATCCAGCAGGCGGCGCACGGTAAGTTGTTCACCGGACAGGATGTAAGTTTCTCCCCGTTTGCCTTGTTGGTTCGCCAGGATCAATCCCTCAGCGACATCCCGGACATCCACAAAATCATAGGCGCCATCTACATAAAGTTGGGGTTTCCGCTCCAGGCAGTCCAGAATAATCTTCCCCATCTCTGAGAGGCGAAAATCATACGGACCGATAATGCCGGTTGGACAGGCGATTACGGCATTCAACCCAAGGGGAACCGCTTTCAATACCTCCAAAGATGCCTGGGCTTTAGATTGGTCGTATGAGCTGATTGCCGCTTCAGGGTCGAATGGAACTTTTTCGTCAATCACGATCCCGTGGGATAACCTGCGTAAAGCGTGAATCGAGCTGGTATATATCATGCGCCGGACTCCATGCTTGAGGGCGGCATGGATCACATTACGCGTGCCCAGAACGTTGACCATCCTGAGCACAGGATTCTGACCCGGAAGGATTGATATGATTCCTGCCAGGTGATAGACCGTGTCAATTCCCTGGAATGCAACGTCAAGCGCCGGATAATCTAAAATATCTGCCTCGATTTGTTCAATTGGCAGATCGGCTAAGGGAGTGCGGTCCTCTCCGGGCAGCAACAAAGCTCTCACATCTTCTCCCCGGCTGACAAGTTCACGCACCAATACGTTTCCCAGGTGTCCGGCGGCGCCAGTGACCAGAATCATGACGCCTCCTCAACAAAAGCGTTGAGCAAGAGACGAACGCTCTGCTGGGTCTCTTGCTCCCAGTCCACCTCTTGCGGATCGAAGATGGCTTGCATCAACAACCCGAGCGCCAGGCTGACAAAGACCCGCGCTGCCACCTCTGGGTTAATCTTACGCAGAGTCCCATCGCTAATCCCTTGTTGAATGAGAGTGGTCAGATAGCGGTGATACCGACGGTAGGGAGCGCTGGCGTATTGCCAGACGGCTGGATCACGATACGCCTGCCGCCAAAACTCCAGGATGATCGAGAGATGCGCTCTCTCAGATTGGAGCGTTTTGGCTGCCGTGGAAGCCATTTGTTCAATCGCTTCGGGTACGCTTTGGGCATCCTGGATGGATTGTTCGAACCCGCGGTCCAACTCAGCCAGCCAGTTTTCCATCAGCTCCAAAAAAAGCGCCTGTTTGGAGGGGAAGTGATAATAAAAAGCCCCTTTGCTCACCCCGGCTGCCTGGCAGATTTCTGCCACCCCGGTAGCATCATATCCCGTTTGTGCAAACAACAGATATGCTGCGCCGATAATCTGTGATTTGGTTTCTGCGCTACGAATCTGCATTTCTACTCCAAAAAATACCGACCGGTTGGTATAATTCTATCACAATCCAACCCGATGTCAAGACATAATAAACCCGTTGAATTGCCGGTATTATCGGCAACGCAACGGGTTTTTTGTTCCTGGGGTGGGAACTCTTAGAAGGTGGTCAAGATTCGCGAGGGTGAGATGGAAATCAGTCCGGTGCCTGGGTTTCTTCCAATGTGCTGGCGGGGTTTCTTTCGCTTTCCAGGGTCATAATGCCATTGCGCACCTGGGTTAGAAGGCGTTCCATTTCCAGCTCAAGGCGGCGCAAGGTGTCAATCACGTAGTCATCCGCGTCCCGCCGGGTTTTCTCTGCTTCGGCGCGCCCCTGGATCAAAATTTGCTCTGCCCGCGCCTGGGCTGCCTGGACGATGGCATCTCGCGAGACAAGTTGTTCGCTCTTCTCTCGAGCGATGGCGATCGTGCGGTTGGCTTCCTCCTGCGCCTGGGCGAGGATGCGGTCGCGTTGAGCCAGTTGTTGCTGGGCTTTTTTGACTTCATCGGGGATAGCCACCCGCATTTGGTCTATCAAATCCAGGATTCGGTCTTCATCCACGATCACGCTATGGGTGAACCAGATTGGGCGTCCATTGTTAATCAGTTCTTCCAGGCGATCTACGAGGTGCATGATGTCCATAGGGTTCCTCCCCGTTTGAGCAAATCATTTTTTTCGATGTTCAAGCAAATCTCATTATTACATGCAAAATCAGATTTCGTCAATAATTGTAACAAAACAGTCGCTCAATCGCGCATCGAGGTTGTGGGGATGATCTGTTGACCATCGCCAAGTTCGTGAAAGCGCGCCCGCAAAGCCCGTGCGACATATTCAGGCACCATACTGCTGACATCGCCGCCGAGAGAAGCGATTTCACGCACGGTTGTGGAAGAGAGAAAGGTATGTTCTTCTGCGGTGATTAACGCCACCACTTCAATCTCAGGAGCAAGGCGATGATTTGCCAATGCCATACGAAATTCATACTCAAAATCTGAAAAGACGCGTAAACCACGCACAATCACTTTTGCGCCAATCTGACGACAAAACTCCACCGTGAGTCCGCTGTAACCCATCACCTGGATTTTGGGATGGTCATTAAAAGCCTGTTGTGCAAGTTTTATGCGAGTTTCGGGTGGGAAGAGGAGCGATTTCAGGGGACGGTCGTACACGGCGACAATGACTTCATCGAAGAGAAGCGTTGCCCTGAGAGCGATATCAATATGCCCCAGATGAATTGGATCGAATGTACCCGGAAATACAGCGCGCACCATAATGTTTCTCCGAAAAATCAACTGATGTCGCTCATTATCCCACCCCAGAAGTTTTCCAGGTAACCGGCTAATGGTCGGTGCTCTGGCAATTCCAGGTTCGGATCTTCGTTAAAAAACTCTAGAGCGTGACGACGGGCTTTTTCAATGAGATGGATATCGGTCAGGCTGGCGAGCTGCAACTCTTTATAGCCCGATTGGCGTGTACCCAGGAATTCGCCAGGACCACGTTGGCGCAGGTCTTCCTCAGCCAGGACAAACCCGTCATTGGTCTGGGTCATGACCTGCAAACGTTCGTTTTCGACTGCGTCGGTTGTATCTGGAATCAAGACGCAGAAGGATTTCTCAGCGCCCCGTCCAACCCGCCCCCGAAACTGATGGAGTTGGGCAAGCCCAAATCGGTTCGCGCCTTCGATTAACATGACCGTGGCGTTGGGAATATCCACCCCAACTTCGACAACCGAGGTGGAAACCAGTATTTGAAATTCATTCCGGCGAAATCGTTCCATCACCTCGTCTTTTTCGTCAGGCGTCATTCTCCCGTGGAGCAATCCGAGCCGGAGCGAGGGGAAAATCTCCGATTGCAAGCGGGCATGTTCTTCGACCGCTGCCAGAGATTCGCTCTTTTCGCTTTCCTCGATGAGCGGATAGATAATAAACGCCTGCCTGCCCGCTTCCACCTGGCTTTGGATCAAACGGTAAGCCCTCTCCCGTTCTCGCGGTGAGAGCAAGTAGGTGCCAATTGTCTGCCGACCGGGGGGCATTTCGTCAATGATTGACAGGTCTAAATCGCCAAAGATGGTTAGAGCCAGTGAACGAGGGATAGGGGTGGCAGTCATGACCAGCAGATGCGGGTTTGTGCCTTTGGAGCGCAGGGCTGCCCGTTGCTCCACGCCAAAGCGGTGTTGTTCATCAACGATGGCGAGTCCTAAATCCTGAAATATCACCGGGTCTTCTATAAGAGCGTGAGTGCCGATGACCAGTTTGATAGACCCGTTCGCCAGCCCTTCTCGTATCTCGCTTTTTTCGCTTTCGGGGGTGGAACCAATCAGCAAGCGAATCTGTTCAGGCGCCAGAAGGGGTGAGATTGGGATATCCTGCGGCGTGTTTTGGTCGGTTCCCACCCCCGCCAGGAACTTAAGCATGCTGCGATAATGTTGCTCAGCCAGAATGCTGGTTGGCGCCATGAAAGCCGCCTGCGAAGCGTGGCGGGTGACCATCCCAACCGCCAAAGCCGCAATCACAGTCTTACCTGAACCGACATCGCCCTGGAGCAAACGGTTCATGGGACGCCCGAACGCCAGGTCACTGCGGACATCTTGCAGAACGCGTTGCTGGGCGTTCGTCAGGGGGAATGGGAGAGCATTGATAACCTGCTCCAGCCATTCATCTGGAGTCTCGAAGATACGGGCGCTGCGGGACTGCCAGGCGCGTTTCTGACTCAGCACACCGAGTTGGAGCAGAAAGATTTCATCGAATGCCAGGCGCTCTTGCGCGGCTTTGAGCTTCTCCCAGGAATCTGGGAAATGAATCTGGAGCAGTGCCTCGGGCAGTCCTACCAAACCTGCGGAGCGCCGCACCTTTTCGGGGAGAGGGTCTGCCAGGCGGGGCGCGTATTGGTTGACAACCTGCGCCATCACCCGCCGCATCCAACCCTGGGTGATGGTGCTGGTGAGAGGATAGACCGGTACGATGCGGTTGGTGCTTAATTGCTGTTGATCGAGCGCCTCAACGCTTGGGTTGGTCATGACCAGCCGTCCCAGATATTGACCGACTTTACCCGCAACAGAGACCTGCAATCCTGGGTGGAGCCGTTTTGCCATCCATGGATTAAAAAAGGTCAGGCGTAGAGCGCCTGTGCCATCGCTAAGAATCGCTTCTACAATTTTGGGGCTGCCGCCGCTGCGACTGCGACTCTCGACGCTCTGCAGCGTGCCTATCACAGTTACTTCCTGATTGTATCGCAGGCGATTGATGGGCAGAAGCTGAGAGTAATCAATATAACGCCGTGGGAAGAAATATAGCATATCCCGGAGGGTCTTGATGTTCAAACGCTCCAGGTTTTTTGCATATACCGATCCGACCCCGGGCAGTACAGTGATTGCGGCGTTAAGAGCGGGAGGTTGACCGTCAATCTCCGTAGCAGCGGCTGTGCGGCTTCGGCGGGGGCGGCGAGATTTTGCCTGCTCTCGCTCCGTTGGGGAGGATAATCGCTCAGGGCTGGTTTTTGTATCTGCGCGGTCCTCAACGGGTTTGGGCGTTACATCCGGGATGGGAAAGGATAATGGCTCTGCCCCGGCTCCCTGCTCTAATCGTTGCCATAATTCTCCCAATGATTGAGCGCGCATGATGTCGCTTAAATCGCCGTAATCATGCAGAGTGCTTCGGACTGCCTGGATGATATCTTCTGATATCCCTCCCAGACGCGCCTCGGCTTCCCACGAATCCAACAATCTCCCCAGACCGCCCACCACAGCCCGGTTGTCATAACCTCGTTCAACCTCGAGTTTAAATATCTTGTATAGTCTTTCAATAGAAGGCTTCATGTAGGAGATAATTTTACCACCCTAACTTGTGGCATATGAATTACGCCATCCAAAGGGCGCAGGTCAGAATGATTCGGTCACCGCTACAAACCCGATTCCGTTTGGTCCGACATGGGTCCCGATGACGGTGGTGACATTGACAATCAAGGGATTCTTCAGCAACCGTTCGGGCAACTCTGTCATAAAACGTTGAGCCTGCTCCTCGGCGTTGCTGTGCAATATGGCTAGGCGCTCTATGGGACCGATGCCCAGAAGAAATTGTTTCAACCTCGCCAGACCTTTTTGATAAGTACGACTTTCTCCCAGGCTATGCACCAGCCCATCCTTGACCTCGACGAAGGGTTTGATGTGGAGAAAGTCGCCCAGGCGCGCTTTCGCCCAAGAAACGCGCCCGCTTCGCCGTACGTATTCCAGCGTGTCCAACATGGCGATAAGGCGCACCCGCCGGCGCACGCTTTCGATGCAAGCCAGGATGCTCTGGAGCGTTTCACCCTGGTTTGCAGCTTCTGCTGCGGCAATCACCTGAAATCCAAGGGCGAGGGTGATTTGCTGACTGTCTATAACGGTTACCCTGTCTTTAAATTCCATCGAGGCAATCCGGGCAGCATTGTAGATGCCGCTGAGCAGGCTCGAAGCGTGAATCGAAATAATGTGGCGGAATCCCTGTTTGAAAAGGCTTCGAAATTGCTCCTGGTAAGTTCCAGAGGAGGCGGTTGCTGTGGTCGGCAGCACCTTCAGGGTGGGGAGCTTTGCATAGAATTCGCTTCGACTGATATCCTTTCCGTCCTCCAGGCTCTTGCCTTCCATGTAGATAATGTTCGGCACCACGTGAATCGAAAGCTTATCAACATAATCTTCGGGGATATCAGCCGTGCTATCGGTAACAATGGCAATCTCCTGGTGAGCAGGTTGTTGGCTCATATCGTCATTCAATCGAGATAATAAAATGATAATGCGGTTGACCGCCCTCTTGAATCTCAACCTCTTGTTCGCGGTAATTGCTGCGGATAATATCCGCGATGCGGTTCACTTCTTGTTTGGATACATCAGCCCCATAAAAGAGTGTAATCAGTTCAAAATGATCGGCATGCGCAATCTTCAACAATCTCAGACAGGCTTCTTCCAGTGTGTCGCTAGCCGCGACCAGTTGCCCATTGTGCAATGCGATCACCTGACCGGCTTTAGTCTGGACTCCGTCTATTTCGACATCGCGTGTGGCAATTGTAATCTCACCGGTCTCGACCTGATCCAGGGCTTCGATCATATCCCTGACAACTTCCTCAAAGTCTCCGTGAGGCACCAATCTCAACATGGCTGATAAGCCCTGAGGTACGCTTTTGCTTGGCACCACAGCCACTTTTTTTACGGTCATTTCTGCAGCCGATTGAGCCGCCAGAATGATGTTTTTGTTATTTGGCAGGATGATAATTTTATCGGTGGGCAGATTCTCAAAGGCGTTGATTATTTCCTGGGTGCTGGGGTTCATGGTCTGTCCGCCTTCGACAATGGCAGCCACCCCCAGGCTGGCGAAAACGCGGGCGATGCCGGGACCCGGTGAGACCGCCACAACGGCAATCTGGTTGGGTTCAACCGGCGCGAGAGATAAGCCGGTCCCTTTGGGAGAACCCTGGTTTTCTTCCATCTGGGCAATCAGATTTTCGATGGCGGCTTTGGTGACGATTCCTAAAGACTGGGTATAGGTGAGCGGTTCATACAACTTTTCCGTCGGAACATGGATGTGCAGGCGGTAGATGCCGTCCCCCTCGCCCACCTGGATAGAGGTGCCCATCGTTTCCAAAGTGCGGTAGAACCCTTCAATGTCCAGGGGGGATGAGGGTCGGAAGTCAACAATCACCTCAAAATCTTGTCCGGGTTCAATCACCTCTTCCAGCTCCGCCAGCTTCATCGCTCCTAAGGGCTGAATGGTGGCGGTGGGGGCTTCAAGGGGTTGCCCATATGCAAAGCGGAGCATGCCTTCCAGGATGAAGAACAACCCCTTGCCGCCTGAATCGACCACTCCGGCTTCTTTGAGCACCGGTAGAAGCTCCGGGGTTCGCTGGACGGAGGCGTCGGCTGCGCGAACGACATATTCAAGTATGGTCAGAGGGTCGTTGGTTTGCGTCAGGGCTTCCTCGGCAGCCTGAGCAGCATCTTTGGCGACTGTGAGAATAGTCCCTTCCACCGGGCGGACCACCCCTTTATAGGCGGTATCACGGGCATTCGCCAATGCCTGGACAAAGGTGGGACCATCGAGCACTTCGATGTTATCCACCGCTCGGGCAAAACCACGCCATAATTGGGAGAGGATGACGCCGGAGTTGCCCCTCGCTCCCATCAACGCCCCATGAGCGACGGCGTGCATCATTTTGCCAAAATTACGTTCTGGCGAAAGGCTAATCTCGTCAAAGGCGGATTGCATTGTCAGCACCATATTGGTGCCGGTATCCCCATCTGGAACGGGGAACACATTCAGCGAGTTGACAAGTTGCTGATTGGTGCGAAGCCATGTCAGACCAGCCTCAATCAGGTTCTTCAGAGCCGCTCCATCAAGAGGCTTGCCTCGAAAGCTTTGGGCGATTTTTTGAGAATGTCTGGTTTGGATATCCTGATGACTCATCTTTTATACTTTTAATCCGTTTCGCTGACGCGCAAACCTTGTACATGCACATTGACCTGATTTACCGGTATGCCCAAAGCTCTTTCGACATGATATCGGATGGTATTTCCAACGCTTGAGGCTACTGATTTTATCCGAGTGCCGTATTCAATAATAATATAGACGTCAATATTGATTTCATTGCCGTCATAGTGAACTTCAACGCCATGGGTGGGGTCCTTGACAATCACATTGCTCAAGCCCGCCACCAGATTTTTTGCAGCCAGACCTACCACGCCATAGGATGTTCTGGCTGCCTGGTAAGCGATGGTTGCAATCGCCCGTTTCGATATATGGATGCTTCCAGGTGGGATATCCTTCTCGGTCATGCTTTTCCTCAGGTTCTCAAATATAGCTTGAAAGCGGTGCGGTTTTGTGGTAAGATTGCACGGCTGTTAACCAGGGTAATAATACCCGAGCGTTTGCTGAGTTAAATTTATCATAGGTCTGGCTATTGCCAGTATAGATATTATCAAGTAAGGATGTGTAATTATGGCTAAGTGTGCACATTGCGGTAAGAAAACCACTTTTGGACGCAACCGCCCGTGGTCGAAGAAAGCGACCCCGCGTACCTTCAGACCAAACCTTCAGACCATTACGGTTTATGAGGATGGTAAGAAGGTGCGTAAGGTGTTGTGCGCCAAGTGCATTCGCACAATTGTTAAAGCGTCCTGACCTCGAATTAACTGTGTTTTTCCCGACAAAAATCGCGGTGTGAGCCGTGATTTTTTGTTTTATTGAGGGTTTGAGGGTCGTCTTGTCCAAAGCAGGTTGAATGATACTCGCCGCTTGCAGTGTTGGCAAGGGTAAATCTAGCGGAATAAAAACATCACCCATAAGTAAAACGGAAAAAGACCACCGACAGCAAGTAAAGCCAACAATCCAAGAGCAATCGTGACCCAGTCAATTTGAAGCGGATTTCCTTTGGAGTCTTGTTTGCTTGCTGAGAGGGGCAGACGCTCTTGATAGGCGGGTTGGCTGGGTGACAGAGAATTTTCAGCTCTCTCAATTTTCCTGGGCGGGGTTTGGGCTGGCGCAGTTTGGCGCGGCGTTGCCAGTTCTACCGCGGCGGGCAGGTCCAGGCTTAACAGGGATGTGGCTGAATTTGATTGTTGACTGAATGAAACCAGGACGCGCCCGAGCTGGTCGGCGGTGCGATAGCGCGCGGCAGGTTCTTTAGAGAGCACCTTAATCAAGATTTGTTCGAGCGCAGGGGGAATAGCGGGGTTGATTTGACCGGGGGGAGGCGGTGGGAGTTCTCGGTGCAATCGAGCCAGGGTATCTGCGGATGTGCCGGTGAAAGGTAGCTGCCCGGTGAGCATTTCATACATAACCACGCCCAGAGAATAGACATCCGAAGCTGGCGAAGGCGCCGCACCCCCGGCTTGCTCAGGAGAGAAATATTGGGGAGAACCCCAAACCACATCCGACTTCTCCTCGGGTTGGATGGAAGCCAACGCCCTGGCGATGCCAAAATCGGCAACCTTGAGGCGCATGTCGGGGGTGATGAGCATGTTATGGGGTTTGATATCGCAATGAACCAGTCCGGCGCGGTGGGCATAACCGATTCCGGCGCAAGCCTGGACCATTAGAGCCAGGGTCTCGTCTATTGAGAACCGCCCTCTCTTTTTAAGTAGAGATTTTAAATGCTCGCCAGGCACATATTCCATGACGATGAACAGCCTGCCGGAATCCAGACCGA